>CAZNYY010000048.1:7353-10773 GCA_964577335.1 uncultured Oscillospiraceae bacterium
CTATGCCCTAAGTGTAGGGGTGCATCTTTCCCGCTCAAGTGCGGACGATTATATTTATGTGGACAATCTCGCCTACCTTTTGCTGAGCGACCCTGAGGTTACAGGTACAATACCTGCGGACGGGTTTGATGATTTTCCCGTTTTCGGCGGGCAGGTGGATCTTAAATTTAACAACAATATAGAAAGCATAAACAACGATGATGTGGAGGTAGTACGGCAAGACGGCACGCCCGTTGACAATTACTTAGTGAGTGCGGCGGGCAAAAAGGTTACGGTCAGCTTTAATGAAAAGCTTGATTTTAATACCTCATATACTGTAACGGCGAAGGCGGGAATAAGTGACTTAAACGGAAGAACCTTAAAAAATGATACATCGGTAAGCTTTACCACGATGGGGAAGAACTTGTTATCCACAACTCCTCATATGTATAATGCGGACGGGGATATTGCACAGGAAATGCCGAATAGCGGGGCATTAACGGCAAAGGCTTCCGTGTACAATCCCTTTGACGAGGAAAGAACCGCAATACTTGTTATGGCAACCTATGCGGCGGATGGCAGAATGCTTTCATACGAAGTGTCGGAGGAAACTATTGCAGGAGGGGGCATGGAGGACATTTCGGCAGAAATAGATGTTTCGGATGCCGTGTCAGCAGCAGCATTTGTTGTAGACAATTTAGAGGAGTTTAATCTTCTGCACACGGACATTGCCACGCTGCCGAAGGAGGGCGGCGGACCTGATTGGTCTATGTACAAAGGGATATCAGAAGCAAGCATTGAAAGCATTACATTAGATGACGATGGTTTCTCGGTGTCGGGAAGTGTAAACCCGCAGGAGAGAGGGGTTTTACTGCTTGCTGTGAAATCACCTTCAGACTACATGCTGCTTGCGCCTGTTTATGCCCATGACGGCATCTTTTCATACGGGTACACGCACGGCGGCAACATTAGTGAAGGGCTATACAATATATGCATAAACGGGCGTAAGCTTGCAGGGATTGTCAGTGAAACGGTGTTTTACAACAGTCCGCAGACAAAGAGCGACTTTTTGAGAGAAATAAACGGCGCTGCATCGGTGGGTGCAATTAAGCCGATTATAGAGGAATACGGTGACAGGCTTAACCTCGGCGAGGCATATTTTACAAATAACGCTTACCAAACCCTTTATGAACAGAAACCCTATGGGACATATGAGGAAGTCATTGATATGATTGTTGGCGCAAAAAAGCTTTTGGATGCGCTTAATAAGTCGGACTGGTCCTCCCTTACCACATTATTTTCGGAAAATGAGAGTATCCTTCTTTACGGTAACAAGGATTATTCTTATTACAGCGGGCTTAGCACGGCTGCCAAAGGCAAAATTAATATGGCAATTGTAAGTGCCGGACCGTTCTCGGGTTTCACCTCACTTAGAACTGCTTTTTCAAAAGCGGTGGATGACTATAAGAAGGGTTTGGAAAATGATAACAGTCCAAGAGGCAATAATTCATCAGGGGTTTCCGGGCAAACATCTGTTGTAAATGTAAGCGGTGCATCCCAGCTTCCGAAACCGAGCGAAACTCCCCCGCCGGAGGAAAGTAAACCCGCAGAGGAAAACGGCTTTGAAAATGTGTTTACTGACCTTGCGGGTTTTGAGTGGGCGGCTGAAAGCATATATAAACTTTGCTCCAAAGGCGTTATATCTGCCGCCGACAAGTTTAGACCGGCAGATAACATAACACGTGAAGAGTTTGTAAAAATGCTTGTGTTGGCATTGGAGCTTGAGGTGCCTCAGGGCTCGTGTACCTTTGCAGACGTAGGGGAAGATGCGTGGTATTGCCCGTATGTGGAGGCGGCACGGCAAGCGGGCATAACCGGCGGTGATGAAAACGGATTATTCGGTGTGGGGCGCATGGTAACACGTCAGGATATGTCTGTTATGGTTTATCGTGCGCTTGCGGTTTTAGAAAGGCTTCCCGAGGGTACCTCCGATAAAGAGAACTTTTTTGATGATGCACTTATAAGCGACTATGCTAAAGAAGGTGTCTACGCTTTACAGACGAGGGGGCTTGTGTCAGGAGTGGGACAGGGGCTGTTCTCGCCGCGCTCGGAGGCGGGCAGAGCGCAGGCCGCAAAGCTTATATACAACCTTGTGCGCATAGCGGATGGAGGAAAATGAAATGAGATATAAAGATAAGCTTCTTACCTTAATTGTATTGGCGGCCATGTTCATTACAATGCTTCCTGTTGGAACGGGGGCTGTAATTGAGGATATGGTTTTAGAGGAAAACACTGCATACACCAAGCTTGTCGCCATAGGAATAATTGACCCTGACGATAACATCATATATGAGGATTATGTGGGGAGGGACCGCTTTGTGCAGTACATGCTTAAACTGTGCGGTCTTTCGTCTATCCGTGCGAAAAATATTGAAAACCCTTTTTCTGATGTGACGGAATATGATGATTGCTATGAGGATGTACTCACGGCATACAGCTTGGGGATAATAAGCAAAAGCGACAATTTCAGACCAAAGGATTATATCAAGCCCGCCGAGGCGGCCAAAATTCTTGCTTTTATACTGGGATACGGCGAGATGGGCGAGGCCGAGGGCGGTTACCCCACGGGTTATTTGCAGGTTGCCGCAAGACTTCGGCTGCTGCCCACGGGCGACTCCGAAGGTATAACGCCAAGCGAACTGTTTCGTATACTTATAAAGGCGCTTCAAACCGAACTTTTGCAGGTGGAAACCATTTCAATATACGGCGGGAGGGCACGCTACTCCTACAACCAAGACGAAAAAGCAACCCTTCTCGGCAGCATTCATAATTTAGGCTATGCCATTGGTGTTATAGAAGCAAATGAATACACTTCAATTTATGGGGAAGGCGAAGTGCAGGCAGGCGCCGTTTTGATTAGCGAAACATCCTATTTGGCAGGGAATACAAAAGCGAAAAAGCTTTTAGGGCAATGTGTGGAGGTTTATTATGACCGTAATCCCGACCCCTGCACCCTTCTTTATGCGGAAGAGTACAGTGTGAAAAACACAGTGACCGTGGTGGACAGTCACCAGATAAACACCGATGCCGTAACGACGGAATATTTTGAGTTTCAAAACCAAAATACAGGTCGCAGTGAAAAGTACAGGCTTCCCAAAACCGTTTCCTTGATTTATAACGGGGGGCAGACAAAAATTGAAAAGGATAAGCTTTGCCCCGAGGTCGGAGAAGTGATGCTTATAGATAATAACGGAGACGGAAATATTGATGTGATTTCCGTCATGGACTACCGTACGGTACAGGTATCGGCAATTTCCTCCTCAAAATATGTGATAAATGATTCTCTGGGCGGGGAAAATATAATTCTTGACCCTAAGGACACATCCTATGGCATAATTATAGAAAAGGGTGGAGTGGAAATTTCGTTTGCCGATATTTCAG
>CAZNYY010000049.1:0-10662 GCA_964577335.1 uncultured Oscillospiraceae bacterium
AGTTGGACAGGCAGCTCATAAAAATCCTATTGCCATCATCATTCCCTGTCATCGGGTTGTTGGGACAAATGGCAGTTTAACGGGTTATGCAGGGGGCGTTGGCATAAAAGCAAGGCTACTTGAGATGGAAGGTGTGGATATTTCACGATTATCTAAGCCCAAAAAAGGTACGTCCCTTTAGCATTAATTGAAAATGAATATTTGGTTTTTACCGAACTTTATCAAGCGGGATAAAAATAATTAAGGGACTGATACGAAAATCAGCCCCTTAATTTTATCATATTTTACGGAATTAAAACCTTTACTGCATGGTTGCCCGTGTCAGAGATATAGACCCGTCCATTTGCATCAACCGCAACACCTTTCGGCCAACTCAAACGCACATTTTCCGCATCCGCGTTTTCTCCTGAAACTCCCATGTATCCGTTGCCGGCAATAGTGGTAATCACGCCTGTAGAGGCCAAAACCTTGCGGATTCTGTGGTTGTGCGAATCTGCGATATACAGGTTATCTGCCGCATCTATCGCAATGTCATGAGGGAAGAACAAGGATGCTGTTGTTGCCGCCTGGTCATCCCCAATACCTTCCGCCGTTGCGCTGTTTGTCGGCAGCCTGTCGCTTCCCGCTACCGTTGTGATAATGCCTGTCGTCATATCAATCTTGCGGATTCGATGGTTGTTGGTATCCGCAATATACAGGTTGCCCTTGCTGTCAAGAGCAAGCCCGATAGGTTTATTAAGCTGTGCGTTTACTGCCGCACCCCCATCGCCGGAATATGCACCAATCCCCGGTGTGCCGGCTATATTTGAAATGCGCCCGTCACGGCTTATTTTTCTGACAAGGTGATTATTGGTGTCAGCAATATAAATATTGCCCTCCTTGTCAATGACAATACCCTGAGGTGCGTTGAATTTCGCCTTTAAAGCATCCCCGCCACCATCGGAATAACCTCCGGCTGACCCAATTTCCAGTACACCTGCCAAAGTGGATAAGTTACCGCTTTTACCAATTTTTCTTACAATATGGTGGTCGGTATCCAAAAATACGATATAGTTGCCGCATGGAGCAACCGCCACGTCCATGGGCTCATACATTCCCTTACCGTAAGCCGGACCGCTATAATCTGCGGGGGTGTATCCGTTTTCCTTACCGTTTCCGGTGATTGTGCTGAGTACATTGCCTGAAACCTTGCGAACCGTGCCATTCATCTCATCGGCAATATAAAGGTTTCCTGACGCATCTACCGCAAGTCCCCGGGGACCGTAAAGCTCACCGCCTGTAGCAGGGGTAAAGCTTGGCGGAGCAGAGCTTCCCTGATGCCCGTTAAAGCCGCCGATGCCTGTGCCCGCAAAATTGAAAATGCCGTACTTGACCTTTGAAAATACAGGGTCGGAAGGATTGCCGGGGTTGACCTCACACGGAATATCTTTAATTTCCACTCTAACAGTCGCCGTATCCGTACCGCCGTTTCCGTCAGAAATCGTATATGTGAAGGTATCTGTTCCCACAAATCCGTTATTTGGCGTGTATGTTACAGTACCGTCAGGGTTAATTACAACCGTTCCGTTTGCACCATTCGTTTTCTCAATAACGGTAAGAGGGTCACCGTCGGGGTCGCTGTCATTTGTCAAAACGTCAATCACCACAGGCGTGTTCACCTGAGTGGTTCTCGCATCGTCCACAGCCACCGGAGGGTTAGATGCGGGCTTTTCCTTACCTGTGATAACCACATTGGAGATATTGTTATCCGGATTCGGATCCTCAACTGAGGATGACACCTCAGCAATATTATCTATTTCAATTGCGTTTGTAATCTTTGCCGTAATTGTAATGCTTTTTTCCTCCCCAGGTGCCATTACGCCGACAGTGAGTACACCGGTTTCATGGGAATAAGCGCCGTTTGTGCTGTCACTGACATACTCAAGTCCTGCCGGGAGGGAATCATTCACCACAACATCCGCCGCCGAGGCGGGTCCGTTGTTTTTCACAAGCAGCGTATATGAAATGGTATCACCCACAAAATACTGACCGCTGCCGACGGTTTTCTCAATCTGCAAATCCGCAGCAAGGTAGTAACCCACGTCCGAAAGATTGACATAGCCGGAATTCAGTACGCCGCTCTTCATTTCGTTATCCGTTGTAAGAGTGTAACCCGCAAGTGGAACCACCGAAACGACGTAGGTGCCCCACGGGATATTCGCTACATAGCGCCCGCTCACATCTGTGGTTACGGTATGCACAACATTATCCTTATCAATAATATTAACCGTTATGCCTTCAAGCCCCGGTTCCCCGGAATTAAATACAGCGTCCTTATTTTTGTCTAAAAATACATAACCTGATAAAAATCCGTTTTTACTTGAGGCGGGTTCTGTAAGCTCAAAGCTTACCGTTTCCTGAGAACCCGGAAAATACGTCCAAATATTGATTCCCAGTTTATCGCCGTAATCACCGCTAAATTTAATTGCACCATTCCTGCTGTCTACTCCGCCCAAAGCGCTTCGGGGGCTGACGGCCACTTGACCCGACCTTGCCTCGGCATCAACGTAGGTGCCGTTGGCGGTAGTAAAGCTGACGGTATTGTAGTAAATAGTATATGGATTAAAGTCCGCCGGCGTATCAGCAGGCTGATTCAAAAGCTGAATGATAATGCCGTCAGCGTTGTTCTCAGCGTCCAAAAGCGGAAAATGCTGCTCGCCGCCTTTGGTCTCAATCCGTGCATTATATGCGCCGAGGACAGAGAGAACCTCGCCATTTTTATCTTTGCCGTCCCAGTAGACGGAGTTTGCCCCTGCCAAAGAGATATTGCTGATTGTCCTATCAGTCTGAGGGTCAAACACGCCGTCTTGGTTCGTGTCAATAACAATCTGGTAACTGCCGCTTCTGGATGAGGTAAAGGTAAACTGACCGCCCTCACCGTCATTTCCGCTCTGCCCGGGGGTGCCTGAGGTACCGGTAAATGCGAAGCCACTGATTTGCGCTGGCGCAGCGGGAGTTGTAGGCATATCCGCCGGCAAATCATCACTGGGATAGTTGAAAAACAGCCGATGGGTAACGTCAGTTGCGGTGTCAGGCACATTTGGCATTTGCACCGCCACATTTCCGCTGTTTCTAATAAAATCTAAATTATTATCGTTTTTCGACTTGGTGGAGGGTGAATAGTAAAGGGTGGTGTTGTCCGTCTTATCAATAAAGCCCCTGTTGTTTGACAAGAAGATAAAGCGGAAGGGGTCAAGCCCGTTAAAGGAAGCCTTGTAAATATAGCCGTCCTTTGTCAGCACATGAAGCTCGGACTTCACAGCATCTTTTCTGACATTTGAGCCGGTGTTCCCCGCCAGATAATAAGTAAATACCCGCCCGGTCTTGTTCACGCCTGACGTGTCACTTACAGTCACATCCCAAGCGGCGACTCCGCTGCCCTGAGAGCTATCCACCGGAAACTGCTCTGTTGTGCGTCTGGCTGAGGGCGTGGTGTTGTAGCCGCCAACCCCCGCAGAAGAATAAAATTCAAATTTATAAATACCCGTCTGTGTAACATTGATAGTAAAAGGCGTGTAGCCGCCGGAAGCAGGCGATGGTCCCGCCTCCTCCTTGGCCAGGGTATTAATATGCCCCGTACCGTTATTTATTACATTGTAAGTGGTTTTGATATTGCTGGGATTATACACCCCTATATCAGTGGAGCTGTTGTTATGAACGCTCGAACCGAAGCGTATGGTCTCCCCTGCCTTAGCATAAGTATAAATCGTGGTCGCCAAAGGTATGTTTCCGATGTTTGTATTAGGCTCCCACACAGTATAAACGCGATAACCGCCGTTTTTAACCAAATCACGGCTGCCTTCTGCAAGGGCAGTGCCCGAAAACAGTGTAATTGCCAACGCCAAAAGCGTAAAGACTGTAATTTTTAAACGATTCATCGTTATCTGTCCCCTTTCAATTATTATTCAATCATATGATATCCATAATGCGAACTATTCTTATTTCACGATTGAATTATATTGACCAAATTTTATATTGTGTCAAAAGAAATTTCAATATATATGTAATAATAGGCAATTAAACTGTAATTTTTGGCAGAGGAACATTGCTGACAATGATTTCTAGGTTTATATTTTTGCTTTTCCATTGGGTTTAGTGATATGATATCATTTGCGGCAATACTGACGGCGGTTATACTATGCAAATCGGTTCTACGGATGGACGACCTGTTTTTGAATAATACGTTGCAGCTTTCTCATGTACAAAGTCAAAATCAACGTAGTTATTAATCTTTTTTAACAAATGATTTTTAGGAATGAGTGCATCCATATCCACAATCATAATCTGCATTTGCCCGTCTTTTTTACCCATCATAAAAATCTCCTCCGATATGGTATAATAACCGCATCGGAGGCGATTTCTCAGCTTTTTTACTTTTGAAATAGCAAGCATGGAAACTGCACAAACGACTCTGCATATCTATGAATGAAATATGCAGGTGTTCCGCTCCACGCATGACAATAACTATGTATAACACGATCTCCGTACGGTGAAATGTTTCTATTTTCCGGATCATATATTTCAAAGAAACAGTCTGCACCGTCATTTATCATACTTCCCCAGTAATCTCTCATATGCTGCTGCGCTTCGCTACTCATCTCGCTCATGTATAATGCCTCTACAAAATGATGATGCATATACGGCGTCCTCATCCTTATTTTGGGGTTCTTATATATCGTTCTTTTCATTAATTCTGCATTTGATTTACAGTCGAAAACTTCTGCAAGAACAAACCACACTTGGGAAGCCCAAGAAATCTGCCTTTTCTGTCCGCTCACAAAAAAGCCTGTCGTTTCATCCCACAAATGCACCAATGCCGCATTTGTTAATCTTTCAATCATGAAATCAATCTTAAAAACTTTTTCTTTGCACGTCAGAACCTTGGCAATTTCACGGGCCTGCTTAAGTGTATAAATAAATATTGCCTGCGCTCCTGCCTGCTTATTTAAATCATCATCCCAATCGATAAAACACCACCAGTCGTCACTGTCACGTACTACCCCATTATCGTCAACCCGTTCCCATGCTATTTCTATCTGCCTGTACGCAACATCCCAAAGCTCTTTCAATATCTTCTTGTCACCTGTCGCTTTATAATAATCATAAAGACAAGAGATAAAAAACAGCGAATAATCAAACAGATATGTCATCGATGCACGGGGGGCTGGCTCAACATATAAACAAGATGTGACCTTTCCCTCATTTATAGTCAACCCCGCAAAAAGGTACAGACATCTTTTTGCCAAATCATAGTTTTTGAAGGTTTCATAATTTGTAAGAGCCTGTAGGCGCAAATCCCCAATCCATAGACGCCGATCCCTTTTGGGACCGTCCTCAAAAACGAGTTGCATACAAGAACGCATTGTATTTAGTGAAGCCATATAGATTTCTGTCATCTCTTCATCCAGATTATCAGGCAGTACGGGTACACTCATATCCGCCGATGTCACTGTTTCGCAGCTGATGTTGTCAATTACAATGTCATATTGCGGCGAGGTATCTATTATATATATTTCCATGTACCTGAAGGCATATCTTCTTGGCAATTGTATCTCTGCCGGCAAAACATCTACATGGATATACTCTTCTTGAATCCAACTGGAACTAAGCTCTCCTTTATAGTCTGCATGGTCTTCAGCAATTTCGCACAATTGCTCTCCAAATTTGAGCCTTATAAATGCCGGGGCATCGGGAATAGTGTGGTTAAGTAACACGCTGAATTTTACATATCCCACACAATGTCTCCCAAAATCCATACAAATTTTCATTCCCTTATTTGCTTTTTGACCATTTGCCTGAATGTTCCCAATCTTTCGACCGGAATATTCATCATTTTTTTTTATAACCTCTATAAGTGCCTTTGGCGTGACAGTTTCCCTTATAAGCACGGGTTCAAGGTTTTTCGCTTTGTTTAGAAAAACATGGTTTTTATTTTCTATAAAATTTTCAATTGTATTTGGTTGTAACATAAATTTTTACTCCAGATGTTTATTTGTAAATCACTATCGTTTTTCCTTCCCCGTACCTTTCCTGAACGATAACTTTTGAGAAATTAGTGCCCTTTGTATTCTTATATCCCACCAAATCATCAGCAGTTCCCGGATAAATGCGGTCATCCTCGGAATCATATATTACAATGCTGCTTCCGGCACAATAATGTAAATTAAAATCCGCATAGTTATAAGTTTCATAGTCCGTTGGCATCGTTTTGGACAGCAGCATATATCCGCCAAAACGATAAAAAACGTACGCATCCCATACACGAAATTGTAGATAATGGTTGTTGTTATCCGCATTTGTTACGCTTGTCGGAGCAATCATTTCACCTTTCTCGACAGAATAAATAAGCTCTAACTTATTTATAATCCCATTCTTGAGTTCATAACGGAGAAGATCACCCCTTTTGGGCGTTATTGTTCCGTACACTTGTTCCCATATATCCGTATCCCTTGTCATATATGATTGCAGGGCACCGTTTTCATATGCTTTGACACCATAAACAATTTCATTATCTTCATTTAGCGCAATACTTAAACTGTCGAAAACAGTAATGGACGTATTTTGATCACTTACCGCATAGTCTGCTGAAACGTCGTCGTAGATAATTATTGCATCAGCTATATAGCCATCTTCGCCGCTTCTATATGCCTCAATTCGGTACTCTGTATCATGTTTAAGGTAGTTCATATCTAACTTGTAATATTTTTCGTCAGTTTCTTCCGGGGAGTTTGGTATAATCATCACAAGTGTATCAGAATTTATGCTGACCTTTGTTGCAATTACTTTTGAATTGGATTTATAGTAATGCTTCAGACTGTCCGATTTTTGCACAGGCTGTCCGGTTGAATAATCATAGTCGGTATAAAACATTTCAAACCCACCGTCTTTTATACCTTCTGCCGTTTCTATTTCAAATACCTCACCGTCTGAAGATACTTTACACCGTATCAGTTGATGTCTAAAGCTTGTACCATCAATTGCCTGCCATAAATCTTCCGAAGTTTTGTAATCTTCAGAATTAAGCTTTACTTTTTTTCTTATGGGATAGACATGAAAACTTCCGTCGTCAAGCATAAGCTTCATGTATATTGTCTTATCTATGGTTTTATCCATATAGATATCCACCACATAGGAATAGCGGCTAATTATTTCATATCCTGATATATATGTAATCTTTCCTTCAAGATCAAGGGTATAGAGTGCCGAAGTGCCTACTTTTAACTGTTCCCCTTGATTTTGCTCACATATATCTGCTATAAAATATTGCTTGTCATCAATGACTAAATATGTTTCGCCACCTTCCTGACCCATAATTGTAATTTCGCCCGAAAATTCATTTATAGAATGTATCGCACGAATATAACTTTCATCTCTGCTCTCATACGCACATATAACATCTCCCTGCTTTAGCTCCCTCAAATCGACATCATATCCAAATGAATTTTTAAGTTCAATATCCTTGTCAGCATTAAAGTCTGCCTCCATCTGATTTCCTACGCTGTATTTCAGATAAATCACATTTTTAATCGTATCAATGCTTTCAACAATATAGGTTTTATATGTTTTTATCTTTGCAATATCGTATTTCCCATCATTATCGTTGTCTATAAATTCTAAGCTGCCATTTTTAATCATCATATCGCTTGCTTGAAAGCTGGTGTCACACTGAAAATTATAAATCACATCAAGATTCGCAGACATTTTGGCGGTTTTATCGCTTTTCCCAGAGGAATAATAAAGGGTTTTATCATGGTAATTTTCAACATCCTCCGCCTCAAGAAACAATGTTGTATTTCTGTATTTTTCTATAGTTAAAATGGTTTTTTCAACATCTCTTTCATTGTAATGATAATAGCCTTTTACACGATAACCAATATATTCATATGCATCAAATCCACTTACTACATACGTTTCTCCGCCTATGATTGCTTGATTTTCCGGAATTCGCATATCAATATTTATATGTGTTTTATATGCTCCGCTCATTATCCCGTCAAATTTGTAAATGCTGCGGTAATGCTCCAAAACAGTTTTATCTGATACTGAATAATTAATCTCACTACCCCCAACCCGGGAGGTTACTACCTTTTTATCAAGTATGTCAACCAAAACCTCTGCCACGTTTTCCCATGACATTCTTGTTTTTCCTTTTAATATTTCATAATTCTCGAATGTCACTTCCGGTCGGAGGTCAAGCTTATATCCCAAAAGCCTTAAAAGTATTATACTTACCTCATTTGGAGTGATAACCGTATCCGGCAATATCTTACTTTCATCATTGCCCACAATAAGCCCGGCAGTCGTTGCCGCCAT
The DNA here is from genome assembly GCA_964577335.1 of uncultured Oscillospiraceae bacterium. Classification (GTDB taxonomy): domain Bacteria; phylum Bacillota; class Clostridia; order UMGS1883; family UMGS1540; genus CAZNYY01. Next base: position 8,353 of record CAZNYY010000049.1, read on the forward strand.
AATATCGTCATAATAAGGATTTTTCACATTTAAGTCTTTGTAGGAATTTTCAGTGAATGTCATGATTTCATCCCAATATATGTTTGCCGCAGCACTGATAAATTCCGCTCTGGTAACAAGGTTATCTTTGTTTGTATTTTTTTCGCTGATAATACCCAAATCGTGAAGCAAGCTTATGTTTCCATCAAATGAAGAGTTTGCCGTCGTCACATACTCCGGTGCAATAAGAGCAGTAACCAACAACATAAGAATTAATCTTTTTATAATTTTTTTAAACATTGTCGTTCCTCCATATATTAACACCATAAATCAACTGCGCCGCAGATGCTCTATTCACCGCTTGCTTTGGCGCAAACATTCCGTCGCCAACTCCGTTTACAAGCCCATTTGAGTGCAGTGCCTTGACTGCCTCTTGCGCATAAACGGCAATTTCATCAAAATCTGCAAAATCTTCCGCGTTGTTTGAGGTCTTAATAGTCTCCGCCAGAGCATTGTATACCATAACCGCCATATCCTGCCTGCTTATTATCAGCCCAACCCCAAATTCCGTTTCGGAAATGCCATTGATAATTCCCATCTCTACACCAGCCGAAATAAAACCGGCGTACCATGCGTCAGAATCCACATCTTCAAATGCAACTGACGCTGCGCTTGGCTGTATGCCCAAAACATTAACAAGCATTTTTAAAAACTCTTCTCTTGTCACAGCGTCCCCTGGAGAGAAGATATTGTTTCCCCTTCCTGAAATAATGCCTGTTGCCTGTAATTCATTAACAGCCTTTTCCGCCCATTCATATCCGGCCATATCGCTAAAGCCTGTTGCAGTTACAATGGGCAATTCGGCATTAGTAAGAGTTTCTGTAGGCTTTATAACAGAAGAACCCGAGCCCTTCCCCGACGACGAGCCGCCGGTTTTTGATGGGATCTTAGGCTCCGCCGCAGTACGAACAAGCATTGCAAGCTCCTGAACCGTCTTTGCAGGCGATGTTAGTTTGTTTATTTCTTTATGTACATCAGCTTTATTGCTTAAGCTGCTATAATTTCCTGTGTCAAGTTCTTTAAATACCACGCTTGCATTAAAAATATCTCCGATTGTGTGATAATTTTCCCTGTTGTAGCAAGCATATAATAATGTTTGTTCTCTGAAATTTTTTCTGAAGTCCGAAATTGTACTGTAATCATTCTTTTCGCTTAGTTTTGCAAGTAATTTCGTTATTCTTCCCGCATCATAAAAGGTTGTATCTGTATATATATTATAGGAGTTTTCATCATTCAAACTCAAAATATCTGCGTAATCTTCCATTAATCCGCTTAACTCCGACGCTGTTGTAGCATTGTTAATTTGCATAATCAGATATGCCATGTTTATTACATTTTTAATATCGGCAACGCTTTTTAGCTCTGCCTGCGTACGTTCAGCAATAAAATTTGTAAGAAACTTTGTTTTACTGCTGCTGTCAAGTGCGGCGATTTCGGAAATCTCAATTCCCAACATGAAAGCATTGTCTTCATTTATTAAAATCGTTTCCAGGTCTGAAATATCTTTTTCATTGTTTATTTTATTTATTATACCGTCAATATCCTGTCTGCTAAATACATGTAAATCATTGTCATAGCAATAAGCTTTGTCACTGACTGAATATACTCTGACTGAATACACCCCTGAAACGCCTCTTATTCCAAACGAATCAGAAAAATTTCCCAATGCATCAGCCTTAATTTGTCTGATATATGCAAAATCATCTGTGGATAAATCCTCATCCGAAATACCCTCCCAGTCCATCGAAGGCTTAAGCACCTCTATGGTAATCATTGTATTTGGGGCATCCACACTTCCTCTGACGGTTATCGTTTCTGCATCCCTATCAAATTTTGTGGTATTTAGCTGAAGTGCATATACCGTATTTTGTAAAATCATAATAGTTAAAAAAATTATAGCAATACTTCTCTTCATAGGATTTTCCCCACTTCCCCGCAAAATAAGCAAACTTATGCACCTTGATTCATATGCCCCTTTTAAGAAGGCTCGGAAGATGAAAGAAAACCACGCAGGTCCTCTTTCATCTCCACAAAAACGTTGATTATTTAGTAAGTTCCAGCTTTGGAGCATACGGTCTCATTGTTCCGAGTCCGCTCCAAACATATAGTTCCATTTTATAATTTGAAAACCCTGTTGTATCATAGTTTAAGTTAAGGGGTATCGGGTCGCCTGTTGCCGGAACTATTGCGTCTATGGCTTTAATATCAAGCATTCTTCTCGTTGTCAGGTCAAATAGCGCCGCGATAAGAGTAACTTCATATTCATCACCG
>CAZNYY010000050.1:0-10569 GCA_964577335.1 uncultured Oscillospiraceae bacterium
CCCAGGGGGGTGGGGAGGTGCCAATATGAAAGAGAAATTTAATGTAAGTGGAATGACCTGCTCGTCATGCAGCGCAAATATTGAGAAAAGTGTCGGAAAGCTTGACGGGGTAACGGAAGTGAATGTAAATTTGCTTCAAAATACCATGGTCGTGGAGTATGACGAGGGAAAAGTCGGAACAGATACGATTATAAAAACGGTTGATGCGGCAGGCTATAAAGCAGGGGTTTTCGGTGCTGACAAGGAGGAAAAGAACAGCTCGCAGGGCTTGGCGGACGATGAAATAAGAGAGATGAAGGTGCGGCTTATCGTGTCGTTTGCATTTTTAATTCCCCTTTTATACATTGCCATGGGGCATATGTGGCATTTGCCAATGCCTAATTGGCTGCACGGGAACGAAAATGCAATAACCTTTGCCTTTACACAGCTTATTTTCTCACTGCCGATAGCTTATGTAAACAGAAAATATTTTACAGTAGGGTATAAGGCATTGTTTAGGGGTTCCCCCAACATGGATTCGCTTATTGCGGTAGGCTCGTCGGCGGCGTTTATATATGGGATATTTGCAATTTACAAAATAGGCTATGGTTTGGGGCATGGAATTCCCGAAATGGTAGAAGAATACACCATGGATTTGTATTTTGAATCTGCAGCAACTATTTTGTCGCTGATAACCCTCGGTAAATTTTTAGAGGTGGCATCAAAGGGAAAAACCTCGGAAGCCATTTCAAAGTTGATTGATTTATCCCCAAAAACCGCATCTGTACTGAGGGACGGGGTAGAGAGCGAAATACCTGTGGGGGAGGTTTTGGTAGGAGATATTATTGTAATACGCCCCGGGCAGAGTATACCTGTGGACGGGGTTATTATCGAAGGCTCGTCATCAGTGGACCAGGCGGCACTCACGGGGGAGAGCATACCTGTTGAGAAAACTGTGGGTGACAATGTTTCGGCGGCGACAATCAACAAACAGGGGTTTTTTAAGTTTCGTGCAACAAAGGTAGGGGATGACACCGCCCTTGCGCAGATTATAAAGCTTGTGGAGGAGGCCGCCTCCTCAAAAGCACCCATTGCAAAACTTGCGGACAAAATAAGCGGGGTTTTCGTGCCCGTGGTCATTATAATTGCCGTCGTGTCAACAATTATATGGCTTATGTCGGGTGCGGGGTTTGAATTTTCATTGTCAATAGGAATTGCGGTGCTTGTAATTTCCTGCCCCTGCGCCCTCGGTCTTGCTACCCCTGTGGCAATAATGGTGGGCACAGGGCGGGGCGCAACGCATGGAATACTCATAAAATCCGCACAGGCGCTTGAAACAGCACATTCGATAAATACCGTCGTACTTGACAAAACGGGTACAATAACAGAAGGCAAACCCCGTGTTACTGATACTATGGCGGCAGAGGGCGTAACAGAGGAGGAACTTGTTCGCTATGCCGCATCAATTGAAAAACCTTCCGAGCATCCCCTGGCGGAGGCGATTATAAAAAAAGCTGAGGAGATGGGGATAACCCTTTATGAAACGGCCGATTTTACGGCAGTTTCGGGACGGGGGATAATTGCAAGCATAGAAGGCAAAAAGTATATCGCCGGAAACCTTGCGCTTATGCGGGAGAATAAAATAGATTCCTCCGCATTTGATGGTTTAGCAGAAACTTATGCCCACGACGGCAAAACAGCCCTGTATTTTGCGGATGGCACAAAAATACTTGGCATGATAGCCGCCGCAGATGTAATAAAACCCGAAAGCCGCCGGGCAATTAAAAGCTTTAAAAAAATGGGGATGGATGTTGTAATGCTCACCGGGGACAATCGCACAACAGCCGAGGCAATCGGGCGCAATCTTGATGTTGACCGTGTTGTGGCAGAGGTTTTACCCGGGGACAAGGAGGCGGAAATACGCCGTATTCAGGAAAGCGGCAAAAAGGTTGCAATGGTTGGCGATGGTATTAACGATGCCCCTGCACTGGTGCGTGCGGATGTTGGGATTGCAATAGGAGCGGGAACGGATGTGGCGATTGAGTCGGCGGACATTGTTTTGATGAGAAGCAATCTTAAAGACGCCGCCACCGCTATTGATTTAAGCCGTGCCACAATAAAAAATATAAAGCAAAACCTGTTTTGGGCATTTTTCTATAACACGCTTGGAATTCCCTTGGCGGCAGGCGTTTTCTTCCCGATGATGGAATGGAAATTAAACCCCATGTTTGCGGCCGCCGCTATGAGTTTAAGCTCGGTTTTTGTAGTTTTCAATGCACTTAGACTAAGGTTTTTTAAGCCTCGGGAAAATAATCTTTGAAAGGATGGTTAGTGTGAAATTTTTGATCGCGGTCAAAACGCACATGCGCCACAATTTCCACTATACGCCTTGTCTGCCCATGGGCAAGGATATAAGTATTTTGATTGCTATTTATGGGCAGAAAGGCTATGGAAATTAATATGAAAAAAGTAATACAAATACAGGAGATGACCTGTGAACACTGCCGCAAGAATGTTGAAAGGGCACTGGGGGAAATAGAAGATGTTACCGACGTAAAAGTAAATCTAAAAAAACAAAATGCCGTTGTAAACTTCACGGGGGATGTGGACGACAAAAAACTTATTGATGCGGTGACCGATGCAGGGTATGTAGTGTCATCAATTTCAGAAAAAAAAGGATGGTTCTGGCTATGACGGCGGACAAAAAAAAGGTGCTGACCCTTCTGAAAACAGCAAGGGGGCAACTTGACGGGCTTGTAAAGATGGTTGAGGATGACAGATATTGTATTGATATTTCAAACCAAATTATGGCGGCAAACTCGATATTGAAAAATGCAAACCGGGAAATACTTGCCTCGCATTTAGAGAACTGCGTTAAAGAGGCCATGGGTGGTGCCGATGCAGAGGAAAAAATCGGCGAAGTAACACAGGTTATCCACAAACTTTTAAAAGGAGTATAGTTTGAATAAGTTCAAATTAAGCCTCCGGCGGAATTTACTGCGCCGCCGAAATTTTCGCTCCGCGGAGCGAAACGGCGATGCGCCATAAGTTCCATTTTACGCCTTATCCGCCCACGTTAAGGTACGTGAGTTCTATTATTTATATTTTTGTGGGCAGAAAGGCTATGGAAATTAAAATTTAATAATCAGGGCTGTGGTAAATTTACCACGGTCCTTTTTTCTTGCAGAATCATATATTGTAAATAAAATCCAAAATAACACTTGATTTCCCATATAATGGGTGGTATAATGTCTTTGATTTACATTTTTTGGTATGCCTTTGGGCATATTCCTCACATGGTTTGAATAACATGATAGAAAAAGTATCAGTAAACGAGAGGAGATAAAATTATGGAGATGCAAAGCAATACCGCCACTATTTCGGGAACAGTCAACAGTGATATGGAGTTTAGTCACGAGGTGTATGGGGAGGGCTTTTACAACCTGTCTATTTCAGTACCAAGACTAAGCGATACTAATGATTTACTGCCGGTAACGGTTTCGGAAAGGTTGGTACGTCCGGGCGAGTTAAAGGTGGGTGATAATGTTTTTATCACCGGGCAGTTTCGCTCTTACAACAATTATTCCGATACTGGAAGCAAATTGGTTTTAACTATTTTCGCAAGGGATATCAGGTTTTTGGAGGATGGAGAAGAAAAATGCCCAAACGAAATTGCCCTGATAGGCTACATATGCAAACCCCCCATTTACCGCCACACACCCTTCGGCAGGGAAATTGCGGATATTCTTTTGGCTGTAAACCGTTCATACAACAAGTCGGACTATATCCCATGCATTGCATGGGGCAGAAATGCACGTTACAGCGAAACCCTGTGTGTGGGGGATAAAGTTCAGGTATTTGGGAGGATACAGTCAAGGGAATACAGAAAGAAGATATCAGAGGATGAATATATTACCAAGGTTGCATATGAAGTGTCAGTTATTAAGCTTGAAAAAATGACGGAGGATGCCGAAGAATGAAGGAACTAAATTTAGACCAAACCATCCACAGTGCAGTAAAAAAATACCCCGAATTGGCGGAGGTAATTGCCGAGCTTGGGTTTCCCCAGGTGCGTAATGCATTTATACTTAGTACTGTCGGAAAAAGGCTCACTCTTCAGAAGGCGATTGAACAGTCTGGGCTTGAAAGGGAACAAATTATTGAAACATTGTCGTCAAAGGGATTTAGTATTGCAGAATAAATTAATTAGAGGAGTAGCAAACGGCTACTCCTCATATGTTACAACAAGACATCCCAAACCAAGATGTACCGCCAAAACAGGCCCAAGCCGCCTAAGCTCAACCATAGCATCCGGAACATCCTTCTCTATTTGCTCACACAGCCTTTGCGCATCTTTTAAATGTGAAATATGCTGAACTATTACCCGCTTTGCATCTCTCGGCACGCACTTGGTCAAGTGCCGAAACCTTTCCGCATCGCCCCGTGACATCTTATCAAAAACTATCGACCCGTCTATAAGCTTAAAAAAGGGTTTGTAATTTAGTATCGGAGAAATTTGCGGAACATTTCCAAGCCTGCCCCCTCGTTTTAAACATGAAATATCGTCCACTGAAAAACAAATTCCAATTCTTTCGATATCTCCTTTAATACTTTTCTCAATCCTGTCAGCATCAAGCCCCACAGCCGCCAGTGCCGCAGCTTTTTTTGCCATAAGATAAAGCCCCCCCGCACCAAGAAGGGTGTCAAAAACCCTAACCTTTCCACGACCGACTTTTTTTGAGGCAATGCGCGCACTTGAAAAAGCACCTGATAGTCTTGACGATATTGTTACACAAAATACCTCTCGCCCTTCGTTTACCAGCTTCTCAAAGATTTTTGCATAGGTATTGGTGTTTCTTTGGTAGGTGTTACAGTTACCGTCGCACCCGCCTATCAGAGCCTCATAATCCCCGTTCGCATCGGCATACGACTCTCTGTAGCCTATTCCGTTTACGGAGTATGCCAAAGGAACGGTGACTATCCCAAACTCCGCCGCCTCTTTTTTAGTAAAATATGCCGTACTGTCAACTACTACGGTTATCATCTACCTATCACCTATTTTTCTGAATTTGTCATATCTTTTTTGAAGCAATTCTTCAATCGGCAACTTTTTATTTTCTCCTATGGTTTTTATCAGTCGCCTTTTAAGTTCCTTGTAAACCATGTCGAAAATTCTCTGTTCGGGTATAATCCTCTCTATAACTCCAAAGCCAAGAAGGTCCTCGGCTGTAAGTTTTAAACATTCAGATGCTTCCTTTGTTTTTGATGAGTCCTTCCACAAAATACTGGCACAACCCTCGGGCGAAATTACGGAGTATATGGAGTTTTCAAGCATCCACACCTCGTCCGCCACTGCAAGTGCCAAAGCCCCGCCGCTGCCGCCCTCGCCAATCAGAACGGACACAATCGGAACTTTTAGGGTCATCATCTCCATTAGGTTTTCCGCAATAGCCTGCCCCTGCCCCCGCTCCTCGGCGCCTATGCCGCAGTACGCACCCGAGGTGTCCACAAAACATATCACGGGTCTGTTAAATTTTTCGGCAAGTTTCATCTGCCTAAGTGCCTTGCGGTACCCTTCAGGATGTGCCGAGCCGAAGTTGCGCCGTATTTTTTCCTTTGTATCATGCCCCTTTTCAATGCCTATAACCGTGACGGGTATGCCCCCAAGCTCCGCTATTCCGGTCATTATCGCTGCATCATCCGCAAACCTTCTGTCGCCGTGCATTTCCATAAAACTATCAAAAATGGCATTTATATAGTTTAGTGAGGTTGCACGCCCCTTTGCCCTTGCCGCCTTTACCTTGTCATATGCCGTCATTTTGCCGCACCTCCTTTGCATGAAGCCTTAAAATGCGAACAATATAGTCTTTCAACTTTGTCCTCGGCACTATTTCGTCAACAAAGCCCTTTTCCAAAAGAAATTCCGCCCGCTGAAAGCCCTGCGGCAGCTTTTGCCTTATTGTCTGCTCAATAACCCTGGGTCCCGCAAAGCAAATAAGTGCCCCCGGCTCCGCCAAAATTATGTCCGCCTCCATTGCAAAGCTTGCCGTCACCCCGCCCGAGGTGGGGTCACACAAAACAGCCGTGTAAAGATTCCCCGCATCGCTGTGGCGTTTTACCGCAGCACTGACCTTTGCCATCTGCATAAGGGACAATATTCCTTCCTGCATTCTGGCACCGCCCGATAATGTAAACCCCAAAACGGGAAGCCCTTCTTTTAATGCATATTCAAAAAGTCTTGTAATTTTTTCACCCACGACCGTGCCCATGCTACCCATCATAAAATACGGTTCCATTACAAAAATGGCACAATCATATCCGCCTATCTTGCAAACCCCGCATACGACAGCCTCACTCTCCGCGCTATGTTCCATCGAGGTGTCAAGTTTTTTTTCGTAGCCCGGAAAATCAAGTATATTTTCAGAGGTTATCCCCTCATCATGCTCGGCAAAAGTATTTTCATCTTCGAAAATCCTCAGTCTTTTTCTCGCACTCAGCCTAAAATGGTAGCCGCAATGCGGACATACATTTAGGTTATCCAAAAGCTCGCTTGTGAAAATCATTTTTTTACAAGCGGGGCAAGCAACGCACATCTCGTCGGGCACGTTTGCTGACGGGACACTGCTAAGCTTTAAATTGCCCTCAAGCTCATTATTTGGTTTTTTGAAAAGAGATTTTTTTAGCATATATTCCTCCTTGTAAGCAGGTCTGTGGTATAGCTGCCCTCGCCAAACTCACTGTCCGACAAAATGTCACGGTGCAGCTCCGCATTATGCTCTATCCCCTCAACCACAAGTTCACATAGTGCCGCCCTCATTTTTCTTATGGCACCTTCCCTCGTGGACGAGAAAACTATAAGTTTTCCTATCATTGAATCATAAGAGGGGGGGACCGTGTAGTCCTGATAAATTGCCGTATCAAACCGCACCCAGGGTCCGCCCGGTATATGCAAAAGCGAAATCTTCCCGCAGCTTGGGCGAAAGTTTTCAAGATGGTTTTCGGCATTAATTCTGCATTCTATGGCATGCCCCGTTATTTTAATGTCATCCTGTGAAAACCCAAGCACAAGCCCCGCAGCAAGTCTTATCTGCCACTGCACAATATCAATCCCCGTCACCATTTCGGTCACGGTATGCTCAACCTGAAGGCGGGTGTTCATCTCCATAAAATAAAATTTACCGTCAGAATCAAGCAAGTATTCAATTGTTCCTATACCCGTGTACCCGCACGCACGAACAGCACGAACCGACGCTTCTGTCATTTCACGGCGAAGCTCATCCCCAATTGCAGGGGAAGGACTCTCCTCAATCAGCTTTTGATTTTTTCTTTGAACGGAGCATTCACGCTCGCCCAAACAAACCACATTGTTATAATTATCGCACATTACCTGCATTTCTATGTGCTTTACGGGAAAAAGGAATTTTTCCATATAAACACTGCCGTCACCAAACGCAATTTGCGCCTCACTCGATGCAGCCAAAAACGCCGCTTCAACTTCATCCGAATTATTTACACGGCGAATACCCCGCCCACCGCCGCCGGCACTTGCTTTTATAAGAAGGGGATAGCCTATCTTATCCGCCTCGGCTTTTGCGTGTTTTATATCTTCTATTAAATCGCACCCCGGCACTATCGGCACTCCTGCCGCCGCCATGGTACGCCTTGCCTCATCCTTGTCACCCATTCTCTTTATTACCCCACTATGAGGCCCTATAAACGCAATATTACATTCTTCACAAAGCTTTGCAAACCTGTGGTTTTCGGACAGCAACCCATACCCGGGATGAATTGCCTGTGCCCCCGATGCCAAGGCAACGGAAATAATAGCACCCATGTTAAGGTAACTGTCCGACAATTTATACGGACCTATGCAGTAGCTTTCATCCGCCAAACTAACATGGAACGCATCCCTGTCCGCCTCCGAAAAAACGGCGACAGTGTGGATACCCATGTCCTTGCACGCCCTTATAATCCTGACCGCTATTTCGCCGCGATTTGCAACCAGTATTTTTGAAAACAAATTTTACACCCCTTTTATCAAGGCAAACGAGAACTCACCGCTCATGCACAGCTTGCCTTCCACATAACCCTTGCCCTCGGCAAAGTAAAAAGGCGCTCTCTCACGGGTTATAGAGCACAAAAACTCAATTGTATCTCCGGGTTTTACCTGCTTTTTAAATTTCACCTTATCTATACCGGTAAAAAGCGGTGTGACAGCCTTCGCTTTGTCAGATATGAGAACGCAGCAGGTTTGCACCGCCATCTCGCATTGTATAACCCCCGGGACTATCGGGTTTTCGGGAAAATGCCCCTGCAAAAACCATTCGTCCCCCCTCACCGTATATTTTCCGCAGGCACGCCCTTCCTCGTCGATATATGCCTCATCAACAAGCAGCATGGGTTCCCTGTGGGGGAGTATCTTTTTTATTTCTTCTCTGTTCATACTCGGTATCCCCCTAATATATTTTAAAAATTGTTTGCCCAAATTCCACTATCTGCCCGTTTTCAACGCAGATATCCACAATTTCACCGTCCGCCTCCGCCGTTATTTCGTTCATCAGCTTCATGGCTTCAACAATGCACAGCACATCACCCTTTCGAACCCTTTGTCCGATTTTTACAAAAGGTTCGCTCTCTGGAGAAGGTGCGGAGTAAAACACACCCACCATGGGCGATTTAAATTCCGTCACACCGCTGAAACTTATGGATTCGTCCTCAATTTGCACAGGCTCTGCCTGTGGCAGAGGGGCAGATAAAGCTGTCCCTGCCGGTTCTCTTTCAAGGCGGTATTTTATCTCCCCTTCGCTTACCTCAATAGCAGTAAGACCGGATTCCTCAAGTATTTTTGCCAATTCCCTTATATATTCAATATTCATGCATATCTTCCTTTCAGTCCGGCTTTTTAATGGCTATACAGGCATTATGCCCGCCAAAACCAAGTGACAGTGACAACGCCACCGTAACATCAGCCTCCCGTGCAGTATTCGGCACATAATCCAAATCACACTCGGGGTCGGGCTCCTCATAATTTATTGTGGGGGGAACAATTTTGTGGCACAGTGCCAAAGCTGCTGCCGCCGCCTCTATAGCCCCCGCCGCCCCAAGCATATGCCCCGTCATAGACTTTGTTGAGCTTACAAGTGCGCTCCTCGCATCCTCTCCCAAAGCCTTTTTAATTGCCAGTGTTTCCGCCTTGTCATTTAAAGGTGTCCCCGTTCCGTGTGCGTTTATATACAACTTGTCAGTTTTAATACCCGACTCCTCCAAAGCAAGTTCAATAGCCCGTGCCGCACCTAATGATTCAGGGTGGGGCGCTGTTATATGGTATGCGTCACAGGTGTTGCCATAGCCGCATATCTCCGCATAAATTTTGGCTCCCCTTGCCTTTGCACGCTCATATTCTTCTAAAATTAAAATACCCGCACCTTCACCCATAACAAACCCCGCACGCCTTTTGTCAAAGGGCAGCGAACTTGCATTTGGCTCATTCGTTTCGGAAAGCGCTTTGCAATTTGTAAAACCCGCAAGGGCAAGCTTGTTTACCGTCGCCTCCGACCCGCCCGCAATTATAACATCGGCATAGCCGTGTTTTATAGCGCGAAACGCCTCCCCCACAGTATGGCTTGATGTGGCGCATGCCGTGACCACCGGAAGGGTTGGCCCCTGTGCCCCGAAATGAATTGCAATTTTCCCGGCAGCCATATTGCCTATCATCATGGGGATAAAGAAGGGTGAAACACGGGAAGGTCCTTTTAACATCAACTTTTCGGTTTCATTCACAAAGGTTTCCATCCCCCCTATGCCCGAACCGACATAGACCCCAAGCCTGGTTTTGTCAATCTCCCCAATATCACTGTCACGCATTGCCTGTTCTGCCGCCGCCATTGCATAAAGTGTAAAAGGGTCGCATTTCCTTATGGTGCTTTTGTCCTCTATAAAATCCGCCGCATCAAAGCCCTTTAACTCCGCCGCTATTTTAACCTTGCAGTCGGCAGTGTCAAACTTTGTTATGTAGTCAATACCGCACACGCCGTTTGTGATGGAATTCCAAAAGGTTTCCGTGTCGTTCCCCACAGGCGTTACCGCTCCAATTCCTGTTATAACAACTCTTTTCATAGCTTCCTCCGTTTACATAAACATTCCGCCGTCAACCTTTATAACCTCTCCGGTTATATAGCCCGCCGCATCCCCCGCCAAAAACAGCACCGCCGCCGCTACATCCTCCGGCGCACCGCATCTTCCCAGAGGGATATTTTTCATGTAGGCTTCCATGTTCAGGCCTTCGGTCATCTCGGTGGAAATAAACCCGGGTGCCACTGCATTGCAGGTTACCCCCCTGCCTGAAAGCTCCTTTGCGGTTGCTTTTGTAAGCCCTATAAGCCCCGCCTTTGATGCGGCATAATTTGCCTGTCCGGCATTCCCCGCAATACCTACCACCGATGATATATTAATTATCCTGCCGCTGCGTTTTTTTATAAACGGGCGGCTTAAATGCTTAATCATATTAAATGCGCCTTTTAAGTTTACCGAAATTACCTTGTCAAAGCTTTCCTCGCTCATCTGCATAAGCAGCTTGTCATCGGTACCCCC
>CAZNYY010000051.1:0-10374 GCA_964577335.1 uncultured Oscillospiraceae bacterium
ACAAACCACCGAGGAGGTAAACCGTGCCATAGCAGAAGGAGCGGGGTATGAATTTGAACTTTTGTATTATCAGCCCGAAAGCGGCAGGGCGAAGTACCGCTTTTTCAGGAGGGGTAACACATGATTTCGTGTACCGAGTTTATACCTATGTACAGCGCATTATTTAAATACCTTGAGGACAGGGGAGGGCGCCGTGGGGTGGAAAAATATTGGGAACACATTTCCGACGCCTATATAAAACCCCGTTTGGGCAAGCTTGTGGAAAAGCACGGGCTTGAGGGCTGTTTTTTATACTGGGCAGAAACATTAAATGAGGAAGCGGCAGATTTTATTATGAGATGCGACGAGGACGGCGGCGAATTTTCTATTGATATGCGATATTGTCCGTCAAAGGGAATGTTAAATAAAATAGAGCATATAAAACCGTACTATGATTATTGCGGTCATTGCACGGTTTTGTACAGCAGGGTTTTGAGGGAGTACGGTATATATCAAGACTACGACTTATCAAAAACCGATGAGGCAAAATGTACGATAAGGCTATACAAAAAATAAAGCCGGGAAATTGAGGATAACGAGGACGTGTCTGGTACGTCCTCATTATACTTTACAAGGTTTTACAAAATAATTTTAAAGCAGGAGTTGTTTTTATGGAAATGCGAAGGAGTAAGGTGCTTGATTTACTGCGAAAGGGGGAAACGGTAAGCTGTGTAAAAATAAATATGAGTGATTCTCGTGTTGTGGAAATGGCGGCCCGTTCGGGCATTGACTGTATTTGGATATGCATGGAGCATGTTCCGAATGATTATTTGTCAATGGAAAAGCAAATTTTGGCGGCAAAAGCACATGATACGGATGTTATGGTACGAGTGTCAAGGGGCGGATACAGTGATTATATACGTCCTCTTGAAATGGATGCGTCAGGCATCATGGTTCCGCATATTATGAGCCTTGCAGATGCAAAAAAAGTTGTGGAAATGACCAGGTTTCACCCAATCGGCAGAAGGGCAATCGACGGCGGGAATGCTGACGGCGCTTTTTGCGGCATTGAGTTTTTGGACTATATTAAACAGGCAAACGAAAGGCGTTTTGTCTGCATTCAAATAGAGGACCCCGAACCCCTTGATGAAATTGAAGAAATTGCGGCACTGGAGGGAATTGATATGCTGTTTTTCGGACCGGCGGATTTTAGCCAAGGTATTGGTGTTCCGGGTCAATTCGAACATCCGAAGGTTAAGTATGCTCAAAAAAGAGTGGCAGAAGCGGCACTTAAATACGGAAAATATGCAGGGACGGTCGGTTCCTCCGAAACAGCGCAGGAACTTGTTGATATGGGATACAAATTTATTAACCTCGGTTCGGATGTGAGTACACTCTTACAATATTTTTCGGAAGTTGCTGGAAATTTCAAGAAGAGGAATGACATTTTGCAAATAATTTAATTGACAGCTAAATTTATGAATGGTATAATAACTGAAAAGTAGTTGTTATACCATTCATTTTAATATGGAAAAGTGTACAATAAGCTGATTTACGGCTTATACTTTATAATAATTAAAATACACGCACCAAAACCCGACTTTTGCTGCGTGACTAAAGAGGAGATGAAAAATGAAGAATATTGACAAAAGTGTATTGAATACGGTGATGCCAAAATACAGTGAAATGGCCGAAAAAAGCAGTACGATTGACCCCCAGCTTTATACCAAGTATGAAGTAAAACGTGGGCTTCGTGATATTAGCGGCAAAGGCGTTTTGGCAGGACTTACGGAAATTTCAGAAGTTCGTTCGTATATTATTCAGGAGAACGACCTCGTACCCTGCGAAGGAAAGCTGTTTTACAGGGGATATGATATAGAGGAGCTTGTGGCGGGGTTTTTGGCTGAAGACCGTTACGGCTTTGAAGAAATCTGCTACTTATTGCTTTTTGGAGGATTGCCTTCAGAAGAAGAATATCAGGAATTTTGCGCTGTTCTGGCAAGTGCAAGGTCACTGCCTGATGATTTTGTACACAGTACAATCCTAAATGCATCAAGTAAGGATATTATGAACAGCTTGGCAAAAAGTGTTTTAACTCTCTATTCGTATGATGATAGGGCGGACGACACGTCGGTTGAAAATGTGTTGCGCCAGTCCTTGCAGCTTATTGCACAATTTCCGCTTTTGGCGGTGTACGGCTATCAGGGGGCGTCACATTACCATAATAACAACAGCCTTATTATTCACACTCCCGAGCCTTCTTTGTCAACCGCTGAAAATATTTTGCGTATGCTTAGAAGTGATATGAAATACACCAAGCTAGAAGCGCAGATATTAGACCTTGCGCTGGTACTTCATGCGGACCACGGCGGCGGTAACAACTCAAGCTTCACAACCCATGTTGTGACCTCGTCCGGGACGGATACATATTCGTCCGTGGTGGCATCACTCGGGTCGCTAAAAGGGCCGAGGCATGGCGGTGCAAACATCAAGGTTGTGCAGATGTTTGAAGATATTAAAGAAAATGTCAGTGACTGGAAAGATGATGAAGAAATTGAAAAATACATGGAAAAACTTTTAAAGAAAGAAGCTTTTGACCGCTCGGGTCTTATTTACGGGATAGGTCATGCGGTGTATTCCCTGTCCGACCCGAGGGCGGTAATTTTCAAGCAATATGTTGAAAGATTGGCAAAAGAAAAAGGGCTGGAGGAAGAGTATTCACTGTACAGCAAGGTAGAAAACATCGCCCCTGAGGTTATTGGGAGAATCAGAAGAATGTACAAGGGCGTCAGTGCGAGTGTTGACTTTTATTCAGGCTTGGTATATCGTATGCTTGATTTGCCGCAAGAACTTTTCACCCCTCTTTTTGCAATTGCAAGGATTGCGGGATGGAGTGCGCACAGGGTGGAAGAAATTGTGAATGCGGGCAAAATAATTCGTCCGGCATATAAATCGGTTGCCAAACGGCAAAGTTATGTGGATATGAAAAGCAGATAGTATAAAAAACCGCCATTCGGCGGTTTTTTATTAGGGGCATGCGGAGGGGTCGTCCGGTGCAAAAATACTTTGTACCGGACGGGAAAATGCCTTTGGAGGGTTTTTCTTGTAATCATTTGGCGTGACACCCATAAACCTTTTAAAAACCTTTGTAAAATACCCCTGGCTTGAGAACGACATCATATCGCTCACCTCAAGTACGGTATGCCCACGCTTCAAAAGCTCCGATGCTTTCATAATTTTAAGGCGGTTATGGTAGTTTATAACACCCTCGCCGGAGAACTTCTGAAAGGTTTTTTTCAGATTGCTCTCGCTCATGCCGCAAAGTGCCGCAATATTGCCAAGGGTGAGATTGTCATAGAGATGCTTGTTTAAGACAGTTACAATAAGCCTGTAATTCTCTGCCGACCTTGAGGCGTAAAGGTCTTTTTCGGGAGATGATTGACGTGAAATGGACAGTATGAAAAGCTCAAGCTTGTTGCCCACAATTTGCCCTTCCTCGGCGGGGGACTCATTTCTTATAAAATCCCTTGTTCCGTTTAAAACATCAAAAACTAAATTTTCGTATTGAGGTTCAATATCAAAAACCTTGTTATGCAGTCTTTCTAAAACCTCGCCGCCGCCGTCAAAAGATATAATAATAAAACGGGGAGGGGCACTCTCGGCAGACCATATTCTATGAAATTCCATGGGCTTATGAAACAGTGCCTGCCCCCTTGACAATGTGTATAGCCTTTCATCGCCCGATATACCTACAGTGCCATCCACAACATACACCATTTCCCAAAAATCATGCATTTCACCGCAAAACGAAAAGTCCGCAGGGCATATAAAATCAAACGCACTAATTACAGTGTCAATATTTAAAATACGAATCAGAGCATGCTTTTTATACATAAAAATCCTCCAAGTTATCTAAAACCGCAAAAAAAGTGTCCGAACAGAGGTGGAAATTTGCATTAATTTAATTTATAATGTTATTGTAACAGAAGAAACGTGTTTTGTAAATAAGTAAGGGAGGCTGTTATGAAAGAAAAAGTTAAGGTTGGAGTTGTAGGTTTTGGCGCTCGGGGCATGTCGCTGCTTAAAAGGGTTATGCTTGAGATGAACGATGTTTCGGTTTTGGCCCTGTGTGAGCTGAGAGAAGAAAGATTGGAAAAGGCGGCAAAAGCCGTGGAAGAAGTAAACGGTGAGCGACCTTTTTGTACTTCCGATTATGACGAAATACTAAAAATTGAGGAACTTGATGCGATTGTTATAAATACCGGATGGCGCCCGCATATTGAATTGGCAATAAAAGCCATGAATGCAGGCAAATATGCGGCGATTGAGGTGGGCGGTGCGAACACGTTGTATGAGTGCTATCACCTTGTTGAAGCGTATGAAAAAACGGGCATGCCCTGTATGATGCTTGAAAATTGCTGCTACGGTCAAAAAGAACTGCTGGCACTTAATATGGTTAAGAAGGGCTTGTTCGGGGAACTTGTACATTGCGCCGGCGGGTATCATCATGATATTTTGGCGGAAAATTTGTTCCATGAAGAAGGGCATTACAGGCTTAATGAATACGTTCACAGAAATTGTGATAACTACCCCACTCATGAGCTTGGACCAATTGCAAAAATACTTGATATAAACCGTGGAAACCGTATGCTTACACTTTCGTCCACCGCTTCAAAAGCAGTTGGCATAAACCATTTTGCCAAAACAACTTATGGTGAGGAACACCCCCTTGCAAACAAGAGTGTAGCACAGGGTGATATAATAACAACCGTTATTAAATGCGCCCGAGGTGAAACAATTACGCTGACCCTTGACACAACCCTGCCCAGGGCGTTTTACAGCAGGGGACTTGTGGTAAGAGGTACTCTCGGTATGTTTGACGAGGACACAAAAACCGTGTATCTTGAAGGCATGGAAGAAGGCGTAAGAGGAAACCAGGAACAGATGGAAGCCACGCACGGGCATCCCATTTGGCAAAATTACGACCCGAAAGGCGGTCACGGCGGCATGGACTGGCTGGTTTTTGAGGCGTTTTTTGACAGCGTGAAAAAAGGCATAAACACGCCTATTGATGCATATGACACTGCCGCATGGGCAAGCATTTCGGTTTTGTCGGAGCAGTCTGTCACCCTTGGCGGCACTCCGCTGCCGATACCTGATTTCACAAATGGGAAATGGACTGACCGTGAGCCTGCAATAGGCGGCAAATTCTGCTTGGACTGATAGCAGGTTTTAATCGCAGAATAGTATAAGAATAAAATATGAGTTGCACGGCATTGACGGCTAAATTTTAACCGAGTTTGAATATTCTCTCGGCGTCATGCCGGCAACTCTTTTAAATGTGCTTGAAAAATAATGAGGATTGTCAAATGACAGCAAATTTGCAATCTGTGTAAAGTTATATTTTCTTTCACGGATTAGCTTTTTCGCCTCGGCAATTTTTAAATTGTTATAATAACTCATTATGGTATGGTCGGTGGTGTTTTTAAAAAGCGTACATAAATACGTTTTACCGTAATGCAGTTTTTCGCATATTTCGTTAAGAGATGCGGTGGAATACACCCTGCTTTCAAGATATTTTATAATTTCGTTTACTATATGATTTTCAAGCCCCTCACGGGTTGTAAAAATCTCGGTTTGGCGTCTGAAACCTTTGCCCGAGCGAAGAAGCATTATCAAAAGCTCTTCAAGATACAGGCGTATCAGCTGCTGTCCGCCGATGGGGGCGTTTTCAAGGGGACCAATGTTACTGTTGCTTTTCAAATTAAAGTTTTGGTAGCCTTCTTCAATAAGCTTTGTTAAAAGCGGGCGCAGTTCACGGGGCAGCGCTATATGCCGCCCTTCAAAAAAACTCATCGCCTGCGACCTGCATTCAAAGGAAAATACAAAAATATTTGCCGCCGACTCTCCGTTGCATTTTATCGCATGAAACTCGTTCGGTTTGTGAAACACAATCTCGCCCTGTGAGAGGGTTTTCCACTCATCACCCGCACAGATGGTTATATCGCCTTTGTCGGCATAAACAAATTCCCAAAAATCATGCGCCTCGCCCTCGAAGAAGAAATCTTTATCAAACTCGTAATACCGCATAACAACAATGCGACCTACTCTGACAACATTCGACAATTTGTGCTTTATATAGGTTGGCTTACTCATAACAAACTCCTTATTTCTTTCTGTGAACAAAAATATACATTTTGCGAAACAAAGAAGATTAACATTTCCTAAATCATATAATATCATTAAACTAAAGAATATTCAAGGAGAGTGATTTATTTTGTTGAAATTTGTTACAATTGGATTTGGCGGAATGGGACAGGCGCATAAAAGCGCTTACGGAATATTGGAGGCTGCAGGGGAGCCTTTGAAGCTTACTGCAATTTGTGATATTGAACCCGAGAGGTTTAAAAAAGCAACGGTTATAAATATTGACACAGGCAGTGAAAACAACAGCTTGGAGGGCATTAATATTTATTATGATGCCGAGGAGATGGTTTTAAAGGAAAAACCTGATGTGGTGGACATCTGCTTGCCCACATATTTGCATGAGGAGTACACGAAAAAAATGCTGGCACACGGGTTTCATGTTATGTGCGAAAAACCCATGGCACGCTCGTACGAAGGCGCTTTGAGGATGGTGGCGGCTGCCAAAGAAGCAGGTAAAAAACTTATGATAGGGCAGTGCCTGAGATTCTCGGGCGAGTATTTGTGGCTTAAAGATGCGATTGAAAGCGGAGAATTCGGCAAGGTTAAAAGTGCATATTTTGAAAGGCTAAGCTCATACCCCATTTGGAGTTTTGAAAACTGGTTTATGAATTTTGAGAAAAGCGGCGGCTGTGTTTTGGATATGCATATTCATGATGTAGACATGGTCAGGTTTCTTTTCGGCGAGCCGAAGTGGATTTCGGCACAGGTGTCAAACGCAGTAAAAGAGGGAGAGAGTGTTAACACCCGTTTTGGGTATGACGGCATTATTGTGTCAGCAACGGGGGATTGGTCACTGGGCACCTCCTTTTCATTTCAAATGTCGTTTAGAGTAAACTTTGAAAATGCGACGGTTATTCTTGAGAATGGTCAAATTTGGGTGTACCCCAATGAAGGTGAGGCCTATAATGCCGAATATGACGATTCAAACAGGGTTGCAAATGAAATAAAATTCTTTGCAGAAAGCATTATTAATGGCGGTGAAAACAGTGTCAACACACCCGAGAGTGCAGCAAAAAGCGTGGAACTGGTTGAAAAAATTTACGAAAGTTCAAAACTTGATGGGGCAGCGGTAAAGGTTTGATTATGATTGGAGGGACAGGTATGAAAATCGGTGCATTGATATCGTTTAAAAAAAATACGGATATTTTGCAAAGTTTTCAAAACTTGGTTGATTTGGATTTGAACGCCTGCCAGGTAAACATTTGGGAGCAGGAACTTTATACCGACGAAAATGCGGAAAAAATAAAGGATGCTTCAAAACAGACGGGTATTGAGATTACCGCCCTTTGGGCAGGATGGGACGGACCGAAAGTTTGGGATTTTTATATGGGACCGCAAACCCTCGGGCTTGTACCGCCCGCATACAGGTTTTCAAGGCTTAAACAACTTTTTGCCGCATCGGGTTTCGCAAAAAAACTTGGGGTGACAGACATTATAACCCATGTGGGCTTTCTGCCCGAAAACCCTTATGACGAGGATTTTATGGGCACCGTGGCGGCTTTACAAAGCCTTGCAGTGCATATGAAGGAAAACGGACAGTATTTTCTCTTTGAAACGGGGCAGGAAACACCTGTTACAATGCTTCGTGCCATAGAGGAGATAGGAACGGACAATTTAGGTATTAATTTTGATACCGCAAACCTAATTATGTACGGCAAATCAAACTCCGTGGATGCCCTTAGGGTTTTCGGAAAATATGTACGAAACACCCACATAAAAGATGGTCTTTACCCGACGTGCGGCAAAAAACTTGGCAGGGAAGTGCCCGCCGGCGAAGGATTGGCGGATTTTCCGGGGATAATAAAGATACTTAACGAACATGGATACACGGGGCCGTACATAATCGAAAGAGAAATACACGGTGAGGAACAAACCCGGGATATAATAAGGGCAAGAGATTTAATTCGCTCTCTTTTAAAATAACTTACAGCCCGTCCGCTTTTACAGTGGGCGGGCCGTTAATCGTGATACCGGGGTGTAACCCGCTAATTTCTTATAAACTGCTGTGTCCAGTAACACACGCCGTTTCTGTCCTTTGCAAGCCCAACACCTATTTGGTTAAAGTTGGCATTTAAAATATTGCTCCTGTGCCCGGGCGAGTTCATCCAACCATTCATAACCTCGGCAGGTGTCCTCTGTCCCTTGGCAATATTTTCACCTGCGGCGGTGTATTTTATTCCGAATGACTTAATCATGTCAAAGGGCGAGCCGTAGGTCGGTGACTGGTGTGCGAAATAATTTTTATTTATCATGTCCTGTGACTTGTAACGTGCAACCCTTGAAAGCTCCCAGTTTGTGGCAAGGGCGGGAAGTCCGTTCTTTGCCCTCTCAACGTTTACAAGCCGTATAACCTCGTTCTCCTGAGATTTCACATCATCTATATTCGGTATTGTGACCTTATCCCCGGGGTAAATAAGTGCGGGGTTTTTAAATCCGGGGTTTGCCGCAATTATTTCGGAAAGTCCTATTTGGTATTTAACCGCAATTTTCCATAAGCTGTCACCTTTTTGAACAGTGTATGTCGCAGCCTGTGCGGCGGCAGGTGCCATGGTTATAATAAATGCCAAAAGCCATGCTGTAAATTTTTTCTTCAATTTTTCTTCACCTCCGTTAATTATTATTTGCAGATATTTTTTTTTCTGCCGTGTAAATATTTGAAATAAAAATACTAAAAGGCAAAATATAAGCTAATTTTTGTTTAAAACCTATAATTATACATTTTTTTTACATAATATTTCGTAAAATCAGTTGTATTTTGTAGATATATGTTATAAAATATGCATATAATTATAAGGATGGGTGCAATGATTTGAATCCTGAATACATAAATGACTTTGTTTTGGAAACAAAAGAGCATATCGAAAGTATCGAAACGTTAATTTCAAGCCTTGAGCATGATATGAGTAAGAGAGAGCTTGTTGACGGTCTTTTTCGTGATTTTCATACAATAAAAGGTCTTGCGGGTTTTGTGTCGCTTGGTCTTGTTCAAAAAATTGCACATCAAACCGAAAGCCTTCTTGATTTGTGCAGGAAGAGCGGCGCAGGAGTGGACGAGGAAACCCTCACCTTTGCGGCGGGTGCGGCGGAGCTTATAAAAAGCATAGTGCAAAACCTAAGCCTAAATGACGACCCCGATTTTAACGGGGTTGTGATGAATTTTTTAGGCGGGTATAACTCCGAGGAGATTGAGAAGGGTGACGAGGAGGCGATTGCGGCTGTTGTCCGGGGGATTATCGAGCAGGATGCACCCGCCCCTAAAAGTGAAAATGTAAGCCCTGATTTTGTGCGAATTCCTATGCAAAAAATTGATTTTTTGGCGGACACGGTGGGAGAACTTCTAATAAACTGCTCGCAGTTTGAGCAGGATGCCACAGAACTTCAGAAAAACGAAAGACTGAATATGAGTTTAAGACGGGTTGTGGCACTTACAAAACAAATTCAGCGGGTTGCAATGTCACTTAGAATGGTGTCTTTAAGGCAATTATTTTTAAAAATTGAAAAGATGGGGCGGGATACTATATTGCGCCTTTCAAAAAATGCCGAAATAATACTGCATGGGGAGGAAACCGAGCTTGACCGGGGGATTGTGGAGAAACTTGCTGACCCCTTGGTTCATCTTATAAAAAACAGTATTTACCATGGCATTGAGGACAGGGAACACAGAATAAATACCGGAAAGCCCCCCGTGGGCAGTGTAACCATACAGGCATCAAGGCGGCGTGACGGGGTTTTTATTGAGGTTTCGGACGACGGGAGAGGGATTGATACCGATGCGGTATTTAAAAAAGCGGTTGAAAACTGCGACGGATATTGAAGATGCACAGCCACGGCTGGATATGGAGCGTGCAGCACTAACCTTAAAAATTGGGCAAAATATTCAAGAAAACTCTAGTTTTATTAGTAAAGCAATACAGAGATTTGAAAGTATATCCTCGACTTTATTTGAACAGACAGGGCTGTTGACCGTAGAAAATACAGCTAATGGCATTTCAATTGATGTATCGAAACAAGGCGACAAAAGCAAGGGCATTAAGTCAATGCAAATCTATTGTTTCGATATGACATTGATATCTCTACTTAGAGAACAAGGCTCAAATATTGATTTTCTTGTACACGATAGCCACTTGTTCGATCCAGTAGATTCAAGACAAGTCGCTCACGCACTTGTAACGGGTGCAGAACTTGCAC
>CAZNYY010000052.1:0-10191 GCA_964577335.1 uncultured Oscillospiraceae bacterium
CGGGATATCGGGGCGGATGCCGCCCTTATAACATCACGCCCAAACGTGTTTTATTTCAGCGGTTTTACGGGCAGTTCGGGTTTTCTTTTTATCACAAAGTCCGAGGCGGTTCTCTACACCGATTTTCGGTACAAAATCCAAGCGGCTGATGAAGCACCCGGTTACACCCATATAATCGAAAACAATCTTTTTGAGGCGCTGTCGCTAAAGGTCAAGGAATACAATGTTAAAAATATTGCGGTTGAAGATTTAAGTTTGAGCATAAATTCCTACAACAAATTTAAAGAGGCACTCTCCCCCGTCGAGATGATAATGATGGGGGGGTTGCCGCTTCGCCTTCGCCAAAGTAAGAGTGTGGACGAATTAAACCGTGTTCGTGAAGCGGTGCGCCTTGCGGACGAGGCATTTGTTCATGCCGCCGAAAACATAAGGGAGGGCATGACGGAGCTTGAGGCGGCATCTCTTATTGAAGGTTATATGCGTGCGGGCGGCGCATTAAAGCCGTCGTTTGACACGATATGCGCATCGGGTGTGCGCTCGGCACTTCCCCATGGCACTGCCACAAAAAAACCTCTGACAAAGGGCGATCTTGTGGTGCTTGATTTTGGGTGCGTGCTTGACGGGTATTGCTCGGACATTACCCGCACCATTTCAATAGGTCCTGCGGGGATGCGTGAGCAAGAGATATACAACACTGTGCTGTATGCACAGGAACGTGCCACACGTGCGATAAAGCCCCAAATGGCGGCATCAGAGCTTGACAAGACTGCAAGGGATATAATAAATAATTTTGGATATGGTGAATACTTTGGACACTCCCTCGGTCACGGTGTTGGAATTGAGGTGCATGAAAAACCAACTGTCGGCTCACGTTCGGAAGATTGCCTGATACCCGGCTCCATTATAACTGTCGAACCGGGGATATATATCGAAAACTTCGGCGGTGTGAGAATTGAGGACATGGTGTATGTGGACGAGGTCGGCTATACCGTTCTCACGGGTGCCACCAAAAAACTTATAGAGATTGATTAACAACTTAAGCTGTTTGGAATGTTTTTCCTAAGTTTTGTGGTATTTCAAAAGGTTTTGTCCTATAATATATTAAGGAGAATATTTCAAAGGGGGATAAAAAAATGAAATTGTTTATTGACACCGCAAATGTTGAGGAAATTAGGTTGGCGAACGACTTGGGCGTAATCTGCGGGGTGACGACAAATCCTTCTCTGATTGCCAAAGAAGGCAGAAACTTTGCCGAGGTTGTTGAGGAAATTACCTCCATTGTCGACGGACCGATAAGTGCGGAGGTTATCGCAACGGAGTGTGCGGGAATGTTGACGGAGGCCGATGAACTGTTAAAGATACACAAGAATATAGTAATAAAGCTTCCTATGACCACAGAGGGGCTGAAAGCCGCTAAAAAACTTAGCGGGAAGGGAGCGTCTACAAATGTAACCCTTGTTTTTTCGGCGGCGCAGGCACTGCTTGCGGCAAGGGCAGGGGCAACCTATGTAAGCCCCTTTGTGGGCAGGATGGATGATATAGACAGCGAGGGGTTAACCTTAATTAAAGAAATTGCGGATATGTTTGAAAAACATCATATCAGCACCCGTATTATTGCCGCAAGCATCCGCAGTCCCTTCCATGTCACAAGGGCGGCAATTCTTGGCGCCCATATCGCAACGGTGCCGTACGATGTAATTATAAAAATGACTCGCCATCCCTTAACAGATGCGGGAATGGAAAGGTTTTTAAAGGACTGGGAAAACGTAAGGAACGTATGATTTTGCGCAATATAATTTATCTTTTGAATAGTACACCATTATAAAACACAGCTACCCGCTTTTACAGGGTAGCTGTTATTTACTGCTTAGGCTCTTCCTCCAAAACATTAGGATTTGGAATTTTGACGGTATCCCCCAAGTGAGAATCAATAACATTATGACAGAGGGCAGATAAAATACCCCGCTCAGAGGACAGTATAAGCGCTGAAGTGCCCTCATCTTTACTGAGATTTGAAAGAATGTCACCGATTTCATACTGTTCTGCACGACCCATAAATTTATCAAACTCGCAAATAACAAGCGGTATGCGGCTTGCCGCGGAAAATGCCGTCATAAGCTTCATTGCGGTAAAATCATCAATCTCGGAGGCATACATATCCAAAATATCATCACCAAGCTTGCAAATCCCCAAAATCCGTTCCGACATCTGCGCACGTCTTGTCTTATATTCAAGCCCACTGCGGCAAAATTGTTCATTCATCAGCTCAAAAACACGTTTGTGCCCCGGCAATAAATCCTTCGGACGGTTATTTGTTATCAAAAAATTTATATCCGATGGTTCATTGTGCTTTACCACCGAATTTTGAATAACCTTTTTTGATGACATTGTTCGAAATGTGCTGCCTGACAAAGTATAAACACCAAGAATTTCACCCTCACAAAGTTCAAAGTTCAGTTTGCCGTACCCCTTTTTAAGCTGCAAATGGGAAAAGTTTAAAACCGATGTTTCCCCGTGTTTTGAAAGGGAACCCGAGGCATTGTTCGCCGCTTTAGTAAGAAGTCTTGCGGCGGGAGATGTGAAATTATTTTTGTCCGAAATTTCCGCAACACTTCCATTATCTAAAACCACTGTTTTGCTGCAATATTTTGCCGCCAAACTTATGTCGGAGGTTATAAGCAAAAAACCGCTGTTTTTTATTTTACATATTTTTATTATCAGGTTATAAAGTTCTTCCGCCTCATGGGGCGGCAAGTCACCGTCCGGTCCCGTTGATATAACAAGCGAAGGGTCTGTTGACAATGCGGCGGAATATATCACCGAGCGCAGTTCGCCGGGTTTTAGGGACGACATTTTTTTTGACATAAGGGCATCAGGATTTTTAATGCCCATAAGGTTCATAATACCCTTTGCATCTAAGAGAATATCGTTCTTGCTTTTTTTCAGGCTTTCCCCAAAGGGGGCACAAAGATAATTCTTCACCGTAAAATGGCGGGGTGCCTTAATTGTTGTCGGCAAAACACCTATATCCATCATTCTGACATATCGCATATCCGCCTCGGGCAAAAGTTTTAACTTTATTTCGTTTACACGCACCTCGCCGTAAATCTTTTTTTCTCTGTCATACATCCTTAAAATTGCCCGCACCAAATAGTCCTTCCCGCTGCCCGCATTACCGCAAACGGCAAGAGTTTCACCCTTTTCCAGTTCAAAACTTATTTTTGATAAAACCTGTACGGAGTTATATTTTAAGGAAAATTCCAAAAACTCTAATGCCTTAGCCATTTTACGGTTCCCTCCGTTTTATTAGATGTGTTAAATGAGCCGTGCAGCAAGCAAGCTAAATTTATAAGCAAAATCATTATAATACCTGCCACGAGCGACGAAACTGTATTTAGGCTAAAATTGTCCGCTATTAAAGCCGCCTGTGACCCAAGTGTGTACGAGGGCATAACCCCCATTATTCCGAGCAGGAAATCCATATACAAAACAGTCCTTATTATACAAAGCAGGGAATACCAAACCTTGTGCCTGAAAACAGGACCCAGAAAACTTTTGGTATATGCTTTTTTGCCAAAATTCGTGTAAACCGCAGGTTTAACGCCGCTTTCTTTAAGGTGCAAATAGGAGGATGCCGCAGCCCTGGTTGAAATAAACATCGACGAAACAAAAGCGGCAACAATTAAAAAAACAAAATCCGTTCCAAAAGCTAAAATAATTATTGCTGACAATAAAAACGCAGGAATAAGTTGTATAGTCTTTAATATGTACAAAATTGTACGGTTGATAGGTTTAGGCAACTTTGCCGCTAAAAAACCCAATGCCATGCCGAGAACCCATGCACTAAAGCTTGATATCGCCAAAATTAAGACCGAATTTTTCATAGCATTTGTCATTGATGGCAGCATATCATAAACAGGCTTATAATATTCCGCAAAAAACGGATATGTAATTATTAAAACAAATAAAACAAGAACGAATGACAGGGAAAACTTTTTCATAAATTACCGCAGCCTTTCTGTTTTGAAAACCCAAAAAATCAGCGTGACATTATCTTGTGAACGGCGAAGCCACAAAGTCCGCTCAAAATCACTGTAACCGCAATCTGGCCAAAAAACTCCGCAGGCAGATTGATTTTATTTATTAAAACCTCCGAAACGGTATATGCCGCCGCTATAAAAGCAAGCAGTTTCCCCGTATTCTTAAAAAATAACGAAAGAGCAGTTTTAAAAAGCAAGTTTCTGATTATGTAGGACCTTTTCAGTCCCCTTTCATATGCGCTTTGAATTGCACTGTTTGCGCTTTGCATGAGCCGCTCCCCGGTCAAATACACAGAAAGTGCAAACGACGGCAGGGCGGCAAGGATAAATACCGACAAGGCGCCCGTTAAAATATCTAAAAGCGGAATAAGCAAAAGCAGACCACCCGATACTGTTACCAAAAGAAAAATATAGAAAAATGTGTTTGCCATCCGACTGCCCATTGCAAGACCCACCGCAACCCATGGTGACAGCAGCAAGCACAGAAAATAAACCAGTCCCGACATTATCAATATATTAATAGTTGTTTCCACCCCGTTGTTATACGAAAATCCGGTCAAGCAGAACGCCAAATAAAAAACCGCTGCACACGCAAGTATTGAAGAAGATGTTCGTATGAGTATACTTTTTAACAATAAAACCAACCCTTATCATAAAATACATATGAAACAAGCAATGTCATATGTTATAAAAAACCGTCTGAAACTTTATATGTCTACCTAACAATGATACACCAAACCTCTTTTATTGTCAATGCCGGCAGCCACTTTTTTTTGCAGTATTCGACAAAACCCCCTTCATACGGATTTCCCGTACAAAGAGGGTTTTAATATCTTAGTCCACCAGCTCAATCACTGCCATGGGGGCTGCATCTCCCCGCCTGGGACCTGCTTTTATAATTCTTGTATAGCCTCCGCTACGCTCTGCATATTTGGGTGCTATTTCTTCAAACAGTTTGTAAACAACATCTTCCTTTGTCATAAAGGAAAGTGCCTGTCTCCTTGTGTGCAGAGTATTTCTTTTCCCAAGGGTTATCAGTTTCTCCGCCACAGGTCTAAGTTCCTTTGCACGCATTTCTGTTGTCATAATCCTGCCGTTTTCAATCAAAGCGGTAGCCATTCCCCTCAGCATGGCCCTGCGCTGGTCCGTGGGTTTGCCTAACTTTCTGGGCATATACACACCTCCAATCCAATTTGTCTTTATTCTTCTTCGGATGCCAGTGCAAGCCCCAAGCCGTGCAGCTTGTTAATAACTTCTTCAAGCGACTTTCGTCCCAGGTTTCGCACCTTCATCATATCTTCCTCTGTCTTTTTGATAAGGTCCTCAACAGTGTTTATAGATGCCCTCTTAAGGCAGTTGTAAGAGCGAACCGACAAGTCCAGCTCCTCAATGGTCATCTCAAGAACCTTTTCCTTTTTTGTCTCCTCTTTTTCAACCATTATCTCGGCATTTTTAGCATCATCCGACAGGTCGATAAAGAGATTTAAATGCTCGTTTAGTATCTTTGCGCCGAGGCTTATTGCTTCGTTGGGAGTAAGAGTACCGTTTGTCCAAACCTCAAGCGTTAGCTTATCATAGTCGGTAATCTGTCCTACACGTGTGTCCTCAACCATGAAATTCGCCTTAGGCACGGGAGTGTATATCGAGTCAACGGGTATAAGCCCTATAACCGGCTGACTGAGGAGCTTATTGCGCTCCGCCGATACATAGCCCCTTCCCCGGTCTATGGTAATCTCCATATAAAGCTTTGCATCATCATTGAGCGTGGCAATATGAAGCTCCGGGTTGAAAATTTCAACGTCTGCATCACATTTTATATCCCCCGCGGTAATCTCACAAGGACCGTCCGCTTCAATGTACACTGTTTTAGGACCATCCGAATGAAGCTTTACCACCACCTGTTTTATGTTAAGCACAATTTCCGTCACGTCTTCTTTGACGCCTTCTACGGATGAAAACTCATGCAGAACGTTGTCAATTTTAACAGATGTCACAGCCGCACCCGGCAGTGAGGAAAGCATAATCCTTCTCAGGGAGTTACCAAGGGTTGTGCCGTAACCCCTTTCAAGGGGCTCCACCACAAACTTGCCGTAGTGCCTATCCTCAACCAAATCAGCACACTCAATTTTAGGCTTTTCTATTTCTATCATAATAAATTACCCTCCCCTACTTAATATTATTATTTGAGGGCTTACGCCTACTTGGAGTACAATTCCACTATAAACGTTTCCTGAATCTGGAGGTCTATATCATCACGCTCTGCCAATGCCAAAACCTTGGCTGAATGATTTTGCGTGTCCAGCTCAAGCCATTTAGGAATAACCTTCCCTTCGGTTTTTTCCAGTATAGTTTTAATTTTCGGAAGTGACTTGCCCTTTTCCGAAACAGAAACAACATCACCCGGTTTTACCAAAAATGAAGGTATGTTTACCCTGCGCCCGTTCACATTAAAATGCCCGTGGTTAACAAGCTGCCTGGCCTCGGGGCGGGAAAGTGCAAAGCCCAAACGGTAAACCACGTTATCCAGTCTGCTTTCCAGTATCGCCAGCAGGTTTTCACCTGTAATTCCGGCTTTTTTGTTTGCCATTTCAAAGTACTTTGCAAACTGGCTTTCAAGCACACCGTAATATCTTCTTGCCTTTTGCTTTTCACGAAGCTGCAGGCCGTATTCTGAAAGCTTTTTACGCCCCTGTCCATGCTGACCGGGGGGGTAGCTTCTCTTTGTAACTGAACATCTTTCGGTATAGCAGCGGTCACCTTTTAAGAAAAGCTTCATGCCTTCTCTGCGGCAAAGCCTGCATACCGGTCCTGTATATCTTGCCATCTACTTTCACCTCCAAATATCAAACTCTTCTGCGTTTCGGCGGACGGCAGCCATTATGCGGAATGGGCGTTACGTCCTTTATCATGTTAACCTCAAGTCCTGCGGCCTGAAGCGCACGTATTGCCGCTTCACGACCCGAGCCGGGGCCTTTAACATACACCTCAACGGATTTTAAACCATGCTCCATCGCCGCTCTTGCAGCTGTGTCAGCAGCGGTTTGTGCCGCAAAGGGCGTGCTTTTTCTCGAGCCTCTAAACCCCAAGCCTCCGGAGCTTGCCCATGAAAGTGCATTTCCGGCAGTGTCGGTAATTGTAACTATTGTATTATTGAACGAGGAACGAATATGTGCCGCACCACGCTCAATATTCTTACGCTCGCGTCTTTTTCGGGTTGTTCTTTTTGCAGCTGTTTTTGCCAATTCGGCTTCCCTCCTTTACTTCTTCTTGTTAGCCATGGTTCTCTTCGGACCCTTGCGTGTGCGGGCATTTGTCTTTGTTCTCTGCCCTCTGACGGGAAGCCCCCTTCTGTGCCTTGTTCCACGGTAACTTCCTATCTCAACCAGTCTCTTAATGTCAAGCGACACACCTCTTCGAAGGTCACCCTCCACTTTATAGCTCTTATCTATTTCTGCCCTAAGCTTTGCCACTTCATCTTCTGTCAAGTCCTTAACACGTGTGTCGGGACTAATCCCTGTTTCTTTTAGTATTTGTTCAGCGCTGCTTCTGCCGATTCCGAAAATATAAGTAAGACCAATTTCTACTCTCTTTTCTCTCGGCAAGTCAATACCGGCAATTCTCGCCATACTTTGATTACACCTCCTAAATTGAAGCAAGTTTTATATAAACCCTCTAAGCCATGAACCCCCATGCAGCCGCGCTCAGCCGGATTTTTCTGTTTTTAGCCCTGCTTTTGTTTGTGTTTGGGATTTTCACAAATCACCATTATCTTACCTTTTCTTTTTATGATTTTACATTTTTCGCAAATGGATTTAACCGATGGTCTTACCTTCACTTAAACTACCTCCTTTATTTGGCCCTCCAGGTTATTCTGCCGCGAGTTAAATCATAAGGAGAAAGCTCTACGGTGACCTTGTCACCGGGGAGAATCCTTATAAAATTCATACGAAGCTTCCCTGATATGTGCGCAAGAATCGTGTGACCGTTTGGAAGCTCCACCTGAAACATAGCGTTCGGCAGCGCTTCAAGCACGGTACCCTCAAGCTCTAATACATCTTCTTTTGCCAAGGCATAAACCTCCCTCTTCAGTTTACCTTTTCCTCTAAAAAACTTCTAATGGTTCTTTTTATTTCGGCGTTTGTCACGCACTCGCCATTTACAATTTTATTTTTCAGTGCTTCCGCTGTCCCTCCGGCGGGTTTTATATGCTTTGTTTTCTTCATTTTAGGTCTTTCAACTTTACGCCTTTTTCCGTCACACAAGTAGCAAAACCCGTCCGATACACTGATAACAACAAACAAACCGCCTCGGTCCCTGCCGGCAATCGAATATACCATACTGCCTGCGCAAACCTCCAAAAAAATCACCTCTTAAAATTTAGCCACTGAGCGTTAAAATCTCAGGACCGTTTTCAGTTATGGCAACTGTGTTTTCGTAATGTGCCGAAAGCTTGCTGTCCGCTGTTTTTACCGTCCAGCCGTCCGGCATCACTTTGACCTCATGTGTCCCTTCGTTTATCATAGGCTCTATCGCAATAGTCATTCCCTCTCTTAAAAGCATACCCCTGCCAAACGAGCCGAAATTGGGAACATCGGGTTCCTCGTGAAGATTTCTTCCTATACCATGACCGATTAAACTTCGCACAACCCCGTAACCGTTTGTTTCCGCCGTTTTCTGTACCGTGGAGGAGATATCCCCCATGCGCCTGCCCGGCTTTGCATATGCCAGGGCATTGAAAAAACAGCTTTCCGTAACCTTGATGAGCCTTAGAGCCTCCTCCGAAATTTCTGCCACCGGAAATGTTCTTGCCGCATCCCCGTGAAAGCCCTTGTAGTAAACTCCAACGTCTACGCTTATAATGTCGCCCTCTTTGAGGACGGTTTTGCCGGGTATCCCATGAACCACAACCGAGTTTACTGACGTGCAGATAGACTTTTTGTAGCCGTGATAATCCTTAAAGGATGGCACACCGCCATTTTTCACAATAAAATCCTCAGCAAATCTGTCCAGCTCCTCCGTTGTAACCCCGGGTTGTATCTTTTTTTCAATGGCTTCCAGTGCAAGCTCTGTCAGCCGTCCGGATTCACGCATTAAGTCAATCTCGTTCCTACTTTTCAACCAAATCATTTATCTACTCCGATTGCCTTAAACATCAGCCTTATTGTTTCCGAAACTTCCTTTTGCCCTTTAATTGTAATTAAACGTCCTGCTTTTTTGTAATAATCTATAAGCGGCTCCGTCTGACCATGATAAACCCTTAACCTGTTTTTTATGGTTTCTTCCTCGTCATCTGATCTTATCATAAGTTCTCCGCCGCAGCTGTCACACACACCGCTCTTCTCCGGCGGCTTATAAGTGATATGGTAGGGCAGTCCGCATGACGAGCAGGTTCTCCTGCCCGCAAGCCTGCTGATAATTTCGCTGTCCTCCACATCAATGCACAACACCTTGTCAAAGGTGAGTTCCCGATCAAGTTCCTCTGCCTGAGAAATTGTACGGGGCACCCCGTCTAAAATAAAACCGTTTTTACAATCATCCTGGGAAAGGCGTTGCCGGAGGATGTCCATCACAATCCCGTCAGACAAAAGCAAGCCCTGTTCTATTTGTTTTTCCGCCTGCTTGCCCAATGGGCTGGCGCT
Organism: uncultured Oscillospiraceae bacterium; assembly: GCA_964577335.1. Classification (GTDB taxonomy): domain Bacteria; phylum Bacillota; class Clostridia; order UMGS1883; family UMGS1540; genus CAZNYY01. Next base: position 9,680 of record CAZNYY010000052.1, read on the forward strand.
TTTTATTTCTTCTCTTATCATTGCGCCCGTAGAAATTGTCGGTATATCAAAATGCTTTGACAAAACCTCCGCCTGAGTTCCTTTGCCGGCACCCGGCGGTCCTAATAAAATAATTTTCATAAGTTTCAGCCACATCCTTTCACAGGAGTCTGCAGCTTATGCATTACTCAAGGAAACCCTTGTAGTGCCTCATAAGCATTTGTGATTCAAGTTGTCTTACTGTTTCAAGAGCAGTACCGACAACGATTAGAAGCGATGTTCCGCCGATGCTGACACTTGCCAGTGCGGGATTAATAATCGCCAATATTATCGGTAAGATTGCTATAATTCCCAAAAACACTGCTCCCGCAAGAGTAATCCTCGAAAGCACGCGGGAAATAAAATCGCTTGTGGGTCTTCCCGGTCTTATACCCGGAATAAAACCGCCGTTTTTCTTCATGTTGTTGGATATTTCTATGGGATTAAATGTAATCGCCGTATAGAAATAGGTAAACCCAACTATCATTAAAAAG
>CAZNYY010000053.1:0-10062 GCA_964577335.1 uncultured Oscillospiraceae bacterium
TGACTCTCCCGAAGGAACACCCGGACGTATGGCAGTTGTAAGGGAGGATAACCCTGAGGGGATTACGTTTTTCCCGGGACATACAAGTGTAGACAACAAAATTGTCAGTACAGCGGCAAATGGCAATAACTCAAGAATAACCGCGAATACCAGTACAATAAATGAGTTTATTGCGTTTTCAAAGGGAGAAGCGGAGGGAGATGTGAATACCGGTGCGAGCGGTGCTGTGGATGATTATTGCATAAAGGCAATAGACACAGGTACAGGCACAGAGCCGTATATAAACATTGATTTTCCAAATAATTATGGCAGTTCGAGTGACATTCAAAAAAAATATCGCTTTGAAATGGATTGGCGAGTTCAGATGTACAGCGACGAAACAACACCGAGCACTACCGGAAGACCTACGGGAATAAACTTAATTAATTTCAATATAGGGGGGCAAACTCTGTACTTAATGACGCGAGGCAGCAATGAAAATATAATATACCTTGCTAACGCATTTGGAATGACACTTGCTAATCAAACAGGCAGCAAAAGAAACAGTATGCCTTCGGCGACTGATTTTAATAATTGGATGCACATAACCGTGGATTTTGATTTTGAATTGGGAACAATTGATGTCGATATGTACGGGGCAAGCGGCAGAAGTTATTCGTTCTCCACTAATATTGAGGGCGGAGAAACTGATTTTGCACAGGGACTTAGCGGAGTTAGCCTAAGGAGTTCTACCACGACTAACCGCAGGGCTATATGGGCTGATAATGTTACAATGACCCCTATAATGACAAAAGAACCTGTCGCCGAAACCAAAGGGGTTACCATAACATGGCCGGCTGTTGCAGGGGTCGAGGCGTATAATGTATACCAAGGCGCATCAGCTAATGAAGCTATGGAAAGTACCACACCTCTTGAAGCCCTTGTGTTTGACAGTATAAAAAAACAGGGCTATGTTTCAACAACATTGAGCGGGCTTGAGATAGGTGTACCGTATTACTTTGCGGTAACCGCCGTTTCCTCCAATAAGGGGGAAAGCAAAAAGAGCAATATCGTAGAGATTAACATTACTCAGGACATTGTTTCGGATATTGAATTTGAGGTTACAGATGTGGAAGGGGAGACGGCATCGGGCCGTGCATGGGTAAATATAACGGCGGTTGAGGATTTTGAAAACGACGTTATATTAATTGCATCAGTACATGACGGGGATAGGATGACAAATGTTAATCTGTCCCAACCCGTCACTATAAGCCATGGGTTTAATCCGCCGATAGAGGTAACCCTTGGTAATTTAAGTATTACACCGTCATCAAATGTAAAAATTAAGTTTTTCCTGTGGGATGAAAACCTCCGCCCCCTTAATGCTGCGGAGTTTAGCGCACAGGAATTTGAGGGTATGGTGGACGATTATTTGAACAGTGACAATTAAAGATTGGTGGAATTTGGACGGCTGCAAATTATTGATTAGCAGTGCGGGTTATAGTATAATCATAGTCACTTGACAGAGTATGCGGCAGGGCGGAGCGCACCGTTCATGCCCTGCCGCAAATTAAATTCCAAGGAGATGCTTAGGAGGCGGTTTGGTTGGTCTTAAAGAGATTTATAAGCATATTTATGCTAATTAGTTTATTGGTTTTGCTATCTGCTGCGGTAATGGCGGAAGATACCCTTGTTATCCGCGAAGCAGTTATTTTTGATTTACAGACATACGGTATACTCAGGGGTGGGGATGACGGGGACATTGCGCTTGAGAAAAATGTTACAAGGGCGGAGTTTAGTGCCTTCGTTGTGAGGTTAATAGGAGCCGTACATTTGCCGTACACAGCAGCATTTCGGGATGTCACCCAGGACGCTTGGTATGCAGAGGAGGTTTCAACGCTTGTGGGGTACGGGCTGATAAACGGTAACGAACAGGGGGAGTTTCGTCCCAATGATAGTATTACCCATGTTGAAGCTATGAAAATACTGGTTTGTGCGCTTGGGTACAAAAGCCGTGCAGAGGAGGCGGGCGGGTACCCCGAAGGTTATCAGTATATGGGGAGTATTCTTAAAATCAATAAAGGTGTGATTGCCGAGCCTACGGATTATTTAACGCGCGGGGCAGTTGTGCTTATGCTGTACAACGCATTGGATATTGAAATGTTGGAGTCGGAGTCGTACGGCACCCAGGACAGGAGATATCAACTAAAGGGCAATACCTTAAGAGGTCTTTTCAGCAGTACCAATAAGGCTGAACCGATTTTTATGTCCACGGGTATAGTTACGGCTGATTATTACACCTTCCTTTTGTCGCCGGTGGCAAGTATTAAGCAAAATGAGGTTGAAATAAACGGTACGATTTATGATGCGGGTGAAACAAACACAAGCGAATTATTAGGTATGGAAGCAGAGTACTATTACAGCGAAAATGACTTTGGGCGACCCGTCATAGTAAACAGCAGGGCAACCTCAAAAAACGATAGCATAATAATTGAAGGGAAAGATATATTCGGAATTGACGGGGATACACTGAAATATTACGATACTGCGGCAAATAAAGATATTCGGGCAAAACTATCCGCCTCGTTTCAAATGGTAAAAAACTATCAATTGGTAGGCAATCCCTATTCCCTCATCGAGGGCAGTGATATTTGCAAAAACGGATTTGTTAAGCTGATAGATAATACCGGGGACGGGCTGTATGATTTGGCTGTTATTGAGGATTACAGCAGTTACAGGGTAAGCAAGGTTTCAAACAACGGGATATTTATAGCGAATGATAAGCTGTATAACGGACGCCGCTTTATTGAAATTGACCAGGAAGACGAAAATGTAAAGCTTATTTTAAAAAATGCGGCAGGGGAAAATATGGCGCTTGACGATATTATGGAAAACGATGTTATAAGTGTCATTCAAAGTGAGGACAAAAGCGTATTAAAATGTATTGCCGGGCTTAAAAATGTGAGCGGCTATTTAACGGAAGTATATAACAGAGAAATCAGCATAGACGGTGAAATGTATAGTTTGGACTACTACTGTCAGGACGAAGTAAGGGCGGGGTATAAAATTACTGCTTATTTGGATTTTGGGGGCAATGTTGTTGAGATTGAAACGGGCGAAGAAAGCGGTAAAAATTATGCATACATATTAGGCGGCGGGGCGGGAAACGGATTGGACGCTACATTTGAATTAAAGGTTTTGCTGCCGGGAAAACTAAAGCAGGATTTTGAAGTTGACGATTCGGAAGAGGACAGAATTACCACAACACCCGTTTTAAAAGCATACAACAGCAAGGTTGATATCTTTCCAATGTCAGCAAGGGTTATGATTGACGGAGAGAGAAAAAACAAAGACGAATATTCGGTAATGTTTTCGGCAGTTAATCTTGCCGCTTTTCCGGAACGCAGACTGGTATCCTATGAAGTGAATTCAGAAGGGTTGATAGTTAACATTGAGTTTGGAAAAAGGATAGGGGAAGGAAGTTTTAAAATATATAACGCATATGAGAATGTTTTCGGCAAGGAGGGGACACAACCGTTTGGCACATCAGAGAATACGGCGGTTATATGCATTCCATCCGGCGGCATTGAGGGCTTTGACGATGATAATTATTATGCAACAGTGCTGCTAAACAATAATCAAAGATACGAGATTACAGGTTATGATATTGACCCTGATAACTACATTGCGAATGTTGTTGCAATTACAGCACCCATGGATATAAATGCAGGGGCAACTATAAACAGGAACAGTAAAATGGCGGTGCTTTCAAATGTTTCGACCGTAATGACGGCGGAAGATGATGAAGTAAAAATCAGGCTTGATTTTTATTCGGAAGGCAAGAAAATGACTTATATGGTCGCCAAGGATTCCGTGGCGGAAAAATTAGCCGCAAATATGGAGTTTGGGAATGTGTTTTACTACGCTTTAAACAATTTTGATGAAGTGTACAGACTTAGCTTATGCGAACTGGGGAATTTAGGGATAGAACATATACCCGGCGACAGGGGGTCTAACGATACGCAAAGGTCCATCCTTGGAAGAATTTCGGATATTCAATATAACGTCATAGATATTCTTGAAAACAGGCGTGTTAACAGATTGACAGTTGTGGTTGACGAGAACCTGGGAAGGATGGCTTCACTTGATATAAACAGAAGAAATACACCGAATGTTTATATGCTTGATACAAAGCAAAAAACTGTCAGCGTGGGAAGTATTGATGACATCTATATAGATAAAAGCCTGATTTTTGCACATATTGAAGAATACAGCGTAAAAGGCATAGTTCTTGTGCGGCAGTAAAATGATTTGAAAGGGAGTAATAAGCTTGAAAAAGATAATTTCATATACACTTATAATGAGCTTGCTTTTTGCTGTTTTCCCCCATACGGTTTTCGGAGCGGACGGTACGGAAACAGTGGAAAATCAGACTTTATCAGTGGAAGAAATGCCGCCCATCGGACACGGGGTGCTGAATTATAATTTTGTTGACAACGACAAAACCATGACCGATGAGGAGCTTTTCGGAAAGTATGACACCCAGACTAAAACATGGACGGTTCAAAGTAAATTTGATTATGATGCATTTCCCAGAATGAGCGGTGTAAAAGAGGCGGCGATGGAGGCGGACGGAGATTATACACTCGCCAAGGAACGATTTAAAGAATATTATCAGGGGAAGAAACAGTCCTTTAATATTTCCGCACCCGAAAATAATATTCAGGATGATTTGTCGTCCAAAGTTCACAGCGAACAGCTTTATTTCGGTTCCGGCACCAGTGTTCTTGATATTATTTCTTTTGATAACGAGTATTCAACAGTTGAGGTTGATATAACCGCACGTGTTAACAGAACAAAAAATATGGACACAAACACCCTCGCTATAGTTATTATGGGTCTTCGTAAGGACGGCAGCTCCGCCGAGATTGACAGCAGAGAGGCGGGTGCCACAGGACCCGTCATTGATGTGCAGTTATCCACGGGGGGAGTGCAGTCTTTCGCTGCACAAAAGGATACATATGTGTCCGCCGGGGATAACAGGGATAAATCCTATGGCACGGAGGCGGTTTTAAGGGCGGAAGAAAGCGAAAGCTCGATAGGTGTAAAGGAAAGGGTTGATACAAACACCAAAAGAACCTCTATAGTGTTTGATTTGGGCAGATTGACAGCCAATGACGATATCACCTCCGCTACACTTAAATTGCGGGGCAGAAATGCAGCCGAAACAGGGAAGATGTATCTGGCAATACTTTTGACGGATACGGCCAATTGGACGGAGGAAACAACATGGTTTAATTATCCGAACGGGCATATAGCATTTTCTTATTATGGTGAGGATTATCAGCTAAATCATGAAAGATTATCTTCAAATGCCGGAATTTACCCCAATGCAAATTTTAGATACACGGAAGATATTTGCAGAGCCAGATTTTACACTCCGTATTATAACAGATATTATTATACAAGAGACGAGTTTTATGCTCAAGCATATGTAAAAACCATCGGTGATTTTATGCTGCAACATTCGGGGGATGCGGCAACCAATACCAATTTGGACCTTGCAGGAAGACGAATGTTTGCGGTACAGCTGCCTGTTATGATTGACAGTGAATACGCCACACCCGAATGGGTGGCGGCTCTTGCAAAGCACCTTTGGGGTTCGGCAAACTACATGAAAACACGTTTTTCAAGCCATAACAACTGGGGTACATCGGAGGCAAGCCAATTATATACAATAGGCTCGTATTTCCCCGAGTTTAAAGATGCATATGACTGGACAACCAATATGAATACAAGCCAAAACCTGCAAAGCGCAGCGTACAGGGTGAAATATCTGTTGGAGGAAAACGTAAGGGATGATTATTCATGCCTTGAACACGCCGGTGATTATGTGGGCTATTTCCTTCAAACCATTACAAGTATTTTTGAAATAGGTGATGTTACGGGTATCCCCTTTGTGCTTGACAAGGAAACCGCAGACAGATTAATTGGCGTTACAAAATATTTGGTGGACACTGCAGCCCCCGAGTTTAGATTTAAACAGTGGGGAGATGAAGGGGTTTATACAAATACACACAGACAGCAACCATTAATTGTAGGACGGCTCTTTGACGACCCTGTTTTGATTTATGCGGGCACAAACGGCAAAGAAGGTCAAGAACCGCCTTATACCTCAACCTTTTATCCCGAAGGCAAAATGGCAAGTATGCGTACGGGCTGGGGCAAAAACAGCTACCTCTTATTTACGGAATTCGGAGGAAGGAGTACCCACGGGCACAATGACGATTTGGCAGTATTGGTTTTTGCAAAAGGTAAGTATCTTTTGACCGACCAGTCAATGGCGGATTACGGATCGAACCAGCAAGCCATATTGGTAAGCAACGAATCTCACAACTTGGTGATAATTGACGGTGAGGCGCAATTATCAAACTCGGGCGTGGCGGGGGCTGTGCCGGGGATGACAAATGACTGGGTAACAAACGACAGCTTTGACTTTTTGGCGGGGACAATAAGGGATAGGGGCAATAATTTATGGAAACGAAACATCATGTTTATCAGGGAAAATTACTGGATTGTTACGGATTACATGACCCCTGCGGATTTGACGAAGGAAACTACCTTTAGGCAATTGTGGCACATGATGTCAAATGCAAACCCGATTTTTGAGGAAGATACAAAGATATACAGAAGTAGATTTGAAGATGTAAATATCCAGGTTGTTCCGGCAGACCCTGAAAGTCTTACAACAAATGTATTGACAGGGCTTCAGGGCGGTTCGGGCGTGAGGGAGGCGCAGTATGGGGATTATACAAAGGTCAGCAAGGGAATAACAACGTTTAACACTATTCTCAGGCCCGAAACGGTTACCGAGAATGCCGTTGTGAAAACAAATCTCATTCCATTGTCCGATGTTTCCTCAAACGGTGCAAGTGCCATGAACATAAGCATTGCTTCAACGGAAGGCGCAGTCAGAAATGAGCTTGAGGGTGTATATTACATAGTAAATGATGATGCGCAAATAAAAGGGCGCACCGTAGGCGATTTAAGATATGACGGTAAAATGTTTTACAGGGAAACGGATAAAAAGGGCAATTACACAGCCCTCAATATTTATAAGGGCGGAAGGTTGTCCACCGCTGCGGGAAAGGTTCTGTTTCAATACAACGGCATGATAAATGATTTTGGTATTGAATTTGGGTCAGGGAATATATACCTTAACAGCTCTCTTGATTACAATTTGGTACAATGGGATAAATTGACCTTTGCCAAACAGGAGGATATAAAGGCGGTTTATTATAACGGAAAAACTATACCGTTTAAACAAACAAAAGGTTATATTTATTTTGGGGACACTCCAATAATTCAAGAGACAATTCAGCCAACCCCGACACCGCCCGCCGAGAATAGCGGCGGCAACCCCGGGTCGGGGCACGGCAGTGGGGGAAGGGGGGGCAGCGTATCTCCTCTGCCCCCCGCGGTTGACAAGGATAAAGATGAGAAAGAGAAAACCCCCGCCGTTATACTGGACAAAACGGCAGGTATACCGTATATGATGGGCTATGACAACGGAAGTATGCTCCCCGATGCACCCATTACACGGGAGGATGCCATGATTGCACTATACCGTTTGGTTACGGACAAAACGGGGGTCGAGGGGGATAAAAGTGAATTTACCGATATAGCGCCCGATGATTACTCCTATGCCGCAATAAGTTTTATGCATAAGAATGATATAATTTCAGGGTATGGGGACGGAACATTCAGACCAAAAGATAGGATTACAAGGGGCGAATTTGCCAAAATTATTTCTTATTTTGCGCCCGAAAACAAAGATGAGGGCAAGGTACTCCCCTATACCGATGTAGATGCAAGCTGGGCAAAGGAATACATAGAAACTGTATTTCAAGCAGGATGGATAAATGGATATCCTGATGGCACATTCCGTCCCGAGGGCAATATTACTCGTGCTGAATTTATAGTTATAATAAACAGAATACTCGGGCGCACATTAATGCCCGATGAAGCGCAAAAATATAAGAATCATTTTACTGACATCGATATATCGCACTGGGCTTTTGCCGATGTGATTGAGGCTGCCGTCAGAAAAACACAATGAACTTAGCACTTTTTGCTAATTTTGAAAAGTCGGGAAAGGAGCGGTATATATTATGCTAAAAAAGATATTATCGTTTATAATAGCGGTGATTTTATTTTCTGCATCAGCGGATATCGGGTTTTACACAGTTGGTGCAGAAACATTATTAGAACCCTCTTACATATTGGGTTTTGAGCCGGACGAGGACGGCAAGTTTTATGATTCGCCCCAGGGGACCTCGGGGCGCCGTGAAGTGGTGAGGGAGGACAACCCCGAGGGGATTGGGTTTTTCACGGGGCACACAAATGCAGACAATAAAATAATAAGCACCGCTTCGGGCGGTAACGATTCTAAAATAACGGTAAATGTAGGCAACGCAAGCTATTATGCCGCATTTTCAAAGGGAAATGAAGAAAATGATATAAACACGGGTTCAAGCGGTGCGGTGGATGACCATGCCTTAAAGCTGATGAACCCGGGGGCAACAACGGGGGGAACCGCTCCCGTGGCTAAAATAGAGCTGCCCAAAACTTATGGCGGCACAGGCGACAGCTACCAAAAATACAGGGTTGAAATTGACTGGAAATGGGAAAATTACAATAGTTCGGGAGAGCCTGTAAGCTCTCAAAGCGCTACGGGCGGATACTTTGTCAGTTTTCACATAGGAGGTCAAGTATTGAACTTTTACGGCAAACCTTCAAGCACCACCGATGCAAGGGGCAGCGGAGCATTGTGCTTTTGGGATGCTTTTGGCATGAGTCTTTCCAACCAAAATACCGAGGCTGGGGACGTCGGCGGTATAACTAAAACAGCCCAACGGCTGCCCGCCTCAAGTTCGGGCAACTGGGTGCATATAGCAGTGGATTTTGATTTTGCCGGCGGAACCATTGATGCCGTAATAGAAGGGGTGGGTGCAAAAAGAGAGATATCCACCCATATCGAAACAGGTTTCGGAGAGTTTGCCGGGGGACTTAGCGCCATTGAAATCAGAGGCAGCCATAGTACAGTAACAAGGGCTGTATGGGCAGATAATATAAGAATTTCCCCAATAAAACCTCCCCCGCCCGAGGAAAGGCTGGAGGCGGCAAACAACCCGCCATATACATTTGAAGATATAAAAGGCGAAAACACAGCCGCAAATAACGTAACAAGCAATTTAGATCTTCCGTCGAGAAAGAGCGGTGTCGCTGTTGAATGGCAGGTAAGCCCCGAGAGTGCATCAAAATACATTAATCTTCTTTCCGGCAGAATAACACCGCCAAATTATCTTGAGGGAAATAAGACCATAACCTTAACCCCCGTATATTCGGCAGATGGGTTAACGCTTGTAGGTGACCCGATAAGGGATGTAATATTAGTGGCGACACCCCCGGGGGATTTCCCGCTCGACCCCTTATACTACATGGATTTTAGTCCTGATGAGGATGGCATTTTTTATGATCAGCCCACCGGGGACGGGCGCTTGGAAATTCCGAGAATAAGCGCTCCGGAAGGGATTGTATCTTTCCCCGGTCACGTAGTTTTGGATAATAAAAACATAGCTTTGGGGTCAGAGGACAACCATTCAAAAGTGATACCGAATACCAGAACGACTAACGAATATGTTCTGATTTCAAGGGGAGATATACCAAGCGACCTAAACACAGGCGCAAGCGGAGCGACAGATGACTATTGTTTGAAAATAGTAGATACGGGAACGGTTTCTACTGCCCCTAAGGTGGACATTACATTTCCTGACACTTACGGCAGCCCCGATAAGGAATATGTAAAATACAGATTTGAAATGGATTTTAAATGGCAACAGTTTTCCGATTTAACTACCCCGCAAAACACCAGACCTACAGGTATTGATTGGCTTGTTTTTGACTTCGGCGGGAACACTTTGAGTTTAAATTCAAAAAGTATAGGCGACAGTGCGAACGATGCAAATGGAAGTGGTGCGCTTTGTTTTAGGGGCAGTGCATTTGGGATGGATTATACAAATC
>CAZNYY010000054.1:0-10032 GCA_964577335.1 uncultured Oscillospiraceae bacterium
CCATGTCAATCACACATTGCTCGGGTATTTTCCCACGAACAAAAACCACTGCTGAAATATCCATCATCTCGGCAGTTCTTATAACCTGTAAATTAGTAAGCCCCGTCAAAAGCAAGGCATGGTCCTTCACAAAAGCAAGAACATCACTCAAAAGGTCACACCCGCAAGCAGATGTGTATTCCCCATCAAGCCGTGCCCCCTCCGTCAGCACCCGTGTGCCCAAAATATCCCGCACCTCAGAAAGCTTCATCAGAACCCTCCGTTTCATCAAGTATATAACAAGTATAGCACACAAAATATATATTGGGAACATAAAAGTTTTATTTTGTATTGAATATTTTTTGATAATGGTATATAATAAGTGATGTCGTACTAGTCGGGGAGTTAGCGGTGCCCTGTACCCGCAATCCGCTACAGCGGGGATGAATTCCCTTTTTGAGGGCTGTTTTTGTATATAGGCTCTTGTGAGCGGTGATGACGGCCGGGTCCCGCGCAACACAAACCCATGAACCTCGTCAGGTGGGGAACCAAGCAGCGATAAGTGGTTATTTGTGTGTGCCGCGGCAAACTTTGGCAATAGCAAGCTGCAAGAACACCGTATATAAAAATATGTTCGAGAAAAGGGGTACGATTTTTTTAATTTAGAGGTTTTGTATATGGCATATCAGGCGTTATACCGAAAATGGCGCCCGCTGGATTTTGATGATTTGGTGGGGCAGAAAAGCATTTCAAATACACTTAAAAATGAAATTAAGCTTGGCAGAATAGGTCACGCTTATTTGTTTTGCGGACCGAGGGGAACGGGTAAGACCTCAACTGCGAGGATTTTAAGCCGTTCCGTAAACTGCCTAAACCCCAATGAGGGTAACCCCTGCAACATCTGCCAAAACTGCAAGGGGATTTTGGATGGTAGTATTTTAGATATTACGGAAATTGATGCAGCAAGTAATAACGGCGTTGAAAATATAAGGGATTTGCGTGACGGGGTGAGATTTTCAGGTTCTGCACTCGAGCGGAAGGTATATATTATAGATGAAGTACATATGCTTTCGAACAGTGCATTTAACGCCCTTTTGAAAACGCTTGAGGAACCGCCCCCAAATGTTCATTTCATCCTTGCGACGACAGAGGCACACAAAGTGCCGCAAACAATTTTGTCACGCTGTCAAAGGTTTGATTTTCGCAGGATAAATGTTTCGGATATTGAGGGGCAAATTAAAAAAATAATTGCAGCGGACGGTGTTTCGGTTGAGGACAGGGCAATAAGAATAATTGCCGAGAAGGCGGACGGCTCCATGCGGGACGCGCTCAGTATTCTTGACCAGTGCATGGCGGTTGGGGACGGTTCGCTCTCATATGAGGATATACGCTATTTTCTCGGTATTTGTGATTTTGAATATATAAGGGATTTGGCTGATGCGGTGGCAAAAAGAGATGCGGCGGCGGCATTTGGCGTTATAGGTGAATACGTTTCCTCGGGTAAAGGCATTTCTGCGATGCTGGATGAATTTATACGCTTTATGCGAAATGCCCTGATGCTTAAATATTTAGCGGAAAACCAGCTTGATATTCCGGAGGATGAGATAGAAGATGCGAAAGAGATGTCCTCCGCCGTATCAGAGGAAAGACTTGTGTATATAATAAAGATTGCGTGTGAAACCGCAGCCGCACTTCGTACAGGGCTTACCCCCAGAATAATTTTTGAAACGGCTGTTGTGAGGATGATACACCCTTCTTATGACAATTCATCCGATGGTATTGCCGCACGCCTTGGTGCGGTTGAGGAGGCACTGGCAGCAGGCACAGTGGTAAAAAGCTCTCCGCCCGCAGAAAAAACCGAAAAGAAGGTGCAAAAGCAAGAAACACCTCCTCCCCCTCCGCCCAAAAAAATTAGCAATGTAAGTGATGAGGTTGTAAAAGCGGTAATCCCTGCAATAGGCAAAATAAAGAAAGAACTTTATGATGCAAACAACCTGCAAACCGCAATGGCACTTGAATGTGCCACCGTTTCGGAAAAGGACGGAAAGGTTTGCCTACTGTATAAAAATGTTGGCGAATGTGCCGCATACCGTGCGTTTTTGGACGAGGAAAATATTGAAAGCATTACAAAGTCTATAAAAAAACATACGGGACATGATGTTATGCTGACCATAGGGATTGAGGAGGAAAAGTTACCGAAGCAGGATAATTTGGATGTTTTATATAAACAAATAAACCCCGATGGGTGAATATGATTTTTTTGAAAGGATTTGATTTGGATGGCTAAAGGAAAATTCCCGGGGATGCCCGGCAATATGAACAATATGTTGAAACAGGCACAGAAAATGCAGCAGGATATGATGCGTGCGCAACAGGAGTTAGAAGAAAAAACGGTTGAAGCGTCAGTAGGCGGCGGTGCCGTAACCGTTCAATTTACCGGAAAAAAGGAACTTACCCAAATTAAAATAGACCCTGATGTTTTAAGTGATGAAGTAGAGATGCTGGAGGATTTGATTTTGGCTGCGGTAAATGAAGGTATTCGCAAGGTTGATGAATTGGCAGAGGCGCATATGGGCAAAATAACGGGCGGAATGAACCTTCCGGGAATGTTTTAGGAGAGTAAATTATGTACGCCGCACCGCTTGAAAAACTTATTGAGCAATTTGAAAAGCTGCCCGGTATCGGCAGAAAATCTGCACTTAGGCTTGCGTTTTATGTGATGTCAATGGACGGGCATTCCGCAGAAGAATTTGCCGCTGCAATTATTGAGGCAAAAAACAAAATCCGCTTTTGCACGGTTTGCCAAAGTTTGACGGATGCCGAGGTATGCAAAATATGCCTCAATGAAAACCGTGACAAAAACGTTATATGCGTGGTTGAAACACCGAGGGATTTAATTTCAATGGAGCGCACCGGCGAGTACAAGGGCGTGTACCATGTTTTGCACGGCGCAATATCTCCGATTGACGGGATAGGCCCCGATGATATAAAGGTTAGGGAGCTTATGAGCAGGCTTTCCGACAGTGATATAAAAGAGGTTATAATGGCGACAAACCCTTCGGTTGAAGGAGAGGCCACCGCCATGTACATAGCCCGCCTTATAAAACCCTTTGGAATAACGGTCACTCGTATTGCCCACGGCATACCCGTAGGCGGGGATTTGGAGTATGTTGATACAGTTACCCTGGCGCATGCATTGGAAGGAAGAAGAAAAATTTTTTAATTATGAATAAAATATAATAAAAGTTGACAAAATATACCGTGTTTAAGATTTGTGAAACTGCAAAAACTTAAATAGGGTATATTTTTTATTAGAAACCAAAAGGAGCTGAAATAATTGGATAATTTGGCACTGGTTCTCGTCATAATAGGTGCGCTGAACTGGGGTTCGATAGGTTTGTTCGGTGTGGATATAATCGGCACCCTTTTTGGCGGTCAGCTAAGTATGGTAAGCAGAATCATCTATGCGATAGTAGGACTTGCTGGTCTGTGGTCCATCACACTTCTGTTTAAGGAAAAGTTGCCTGTAAAAGACAGGCATTAGACAGTGTAAGCCCCGCTTTTTTGACAAAAGCGGGGCTTAATTTATTAAACGTTTTTTATACCTGCGGTACAATAATTACTGTTGTAGCCTCAAATGCGCCCATATTAAGCGACCCTGTGACCGTCACGTTCATCCCCGTCTTTAAATCCGCCGATGTTTTTTCTCGGTTTAGATCCGTGCTGTCTATTATCTTAACCGCATTTCTCTTTAAGAATATTTGCTTTGATTCAACTGCACCCGTTTGGGAATTTATAACATCCATTTCAAAGAAACCGTAAGACGAGTTTACAGTTGTTATTACACCCGTCATACTTGAGGACATGGTGGGCGCTGTGCTTGTAACCTTTACAACCGTTTCACTTTCAATATTTACGGTTACGGTAGCATTTAAACGCAGACTGTAAATATTCCCTTCCGCTCCGTCAACAACATATACCGCATCCCTGGACAGGCTGTATTTTTCAATGTTGCCCGAGGCTGTTTTAACTTTCATTGAGGGCATCGCCGCAATTATTATTTCTTCAATGGTTCCTGTCGAGGTGGTTTTTGTAGCGGTGGCATTTATGACCGCAATTTTTTCATACCTAAGTGTAATGCTCACCCTGTCACCCACCATAACATCTCTGAAATCCGCTACCGTACCATTTCTTTGAGTAGTTACAACCTCCGCCGCCTTATACTCCTCTTCGCTGCCGTCAGTGTGCTTTATAACAAGCATAAACTCAGGCGAGATAACTATTTCCGAAACCGTGCCCGTGATTGACCTGTCTCTCTTTTTCGCATCTATAATCTGAACCACTCCGGCTACTATATCAAGTTCAACATAATCATTGGTCTTAATACTTGTAAGGGTACCCGGCGAGCCTTCGTAAATAACAGACACATTGCTTGCAAGCGGATATTCACGTCTTTCGGTTTTACCAATCTCTGTCACGGTAATCCGACCCGCAGTGGAGGAACTGTAAACAGAAACCACAGCCCCTTTGAAAACCTCATCAACCGCTACTGTAATCGCTTCAATTGAATACAAAACCCCGTCACGCCGAACGATTGCCGCTAAAGAGCCGGGCTTTAATTTATCAAGCGTTGTACTAAACCCGTCCATTTTTATAATGGGGTCATCGTCATACAAAAGTGAAATTCCGCTTTTTACATCCCTCTCATTAGTATACATAATGGTACTTGTCGAGGAATTTATCTCGGTAATTGTAACAAACTCAACATCCTCGTTTAACAATCCCATCATACGGTACAACAAAACCGCAATCTGCGCACGGTTTACATTTACCATCGGCGCAAACTCGTTTTGCCCCATTCCAAGCATAAGCCCAATCCGTGAAACAAAATTCACATACGGCTTTGCGGCGGAGGGGATATCAGCAGAGTCGGTAAAGGGGGTTTGTGACGTGGCATTTCTCGCCTCATCCTCCGCACCTAAAACCTTTGTAAGCAGGGTTGCCGCCTCATAGCGCTTGAGAGGCAGGTTTGCATTGTCAGAACCTATGTAAACATCAAGCTCACTTTCTTTTAGTACATTCTTATAAATTAAAAACGCAATTTCGTCTTTGTATGTTATATCATACTCATCCAAAACCTCTTCGTACAAGTCACTTGCAATCTCTACAAAGGGTTCATACCCCTCATCCGAAAAGCCCAGTATTCTGGAGGACAGGAGCAAGGCCTCAATCTTCGTAACATCCCGCCCGGGGCCAAAAGTCCCGTCAGGATAACCCTTTATAATACCCATCTCCACCATGTTGTTGATTTCGTCCACCGCCCACGGCAGGTTTCTTTCCGTCACATCCGGAAATCCGGCCGCACCCACAGACATAATTATAAAGAGGGATGCCAAAAACAGCGCAATCGACTTCTTAAGCATAATATACTCCATTCCGCCGCAGTTGCGGCACTTTACTATTCTACACAAACACTTACTAAGTATAATATTAACACATATTCCGCCTTTCTTCAACATATTTTTAATAAATTTTTCCTTTTGCCAAGTGTGACCTTCCTATTTAAGTATAGTCGTACTTTTTCATCGTCAGGGGGGGTACCCCTTACCGCTCGGTTATAATAGGATATACAGGAATATATTTAGTATTGATATATTTTCAGATATACGTTAAGATATAAACGTGGTTGACATAATCACTAAACAAATACTTTAGGAGGTATATCAATGTTTAAGTTTAAGAGAACACTCGCAAGCTTGTTAGCAGTTGTTATGGTACTCGGTATCAGCCTTACGGCTGTTGCAAGCACAAACCAAGCTTCCGAATCAAAGCACAAGGAAGCAATCGAAACTCTTAAAGCTTTAGGCATAATGGTAGGCGATAAAGACACTCTGGAGTTTCGTGAAGGCGAACCCATCAGGCGTTCTGAATTTGCCAAAGTAGCCGTTCATGCTTTAGGGCTTGAGGACGTTGCCGCAGCTAATTCGCTGGCAACAAACTTCCCCGATGTGGTGGAAAATCACTGGGCAAGCGGTTATATTAATGTAGCCACAAATCAGTCCATCATAATTGGTGACACCGCAGGAAATTTCAGACCCGATGATAACATCACCTATGCAGAAGCCATGACAATCTTAGTGAGAATGCTCGGTTATGACCCCGCAGCAAATTCACGAGGCGGCTTCCCTACCGGATATATAGTGGTAGGTACTGAAAACGGAATTGGCAGCAAGGTTTCCGGCACATCATCCGTAGCTGTTGATCGTGCAACAGTAGCACAGATGACATTTAACTCACTTACTGTAAATCTTATGGAACAGACGGGCTTCGGTTCGGATGTAAACTACAATGTAGTTGACAAAACATTGCTTGGAGATAAGCTGAATGTTGAAAAGATTGAAGGTAAGCTCACAGCTAACGAAAACACCTATGTAAGCGGTGGTACAAGTGTTGGCGAAGGCAGAGTTATGATTGAAGGCAAGGTTTACCGTGACGGCGAACTTGATGTTGAAGGCTTCCTCGGCATGAACGTTACGGGTTACGCAAGAGAAGATTACTATACCGGGGATATGACCCTTGTTACAGTAATGCAAAGCAGCACGAAAAACAAAGTTTTAACAATAGATGCAGATGATATTGAAAGCGTTTCAGCTTCCGAAATTAAGTATTGGGTAACAGAAACCAAGTCTGAAACAGTAAGACTTGCAAATGCCGAGCTTATTTACAACGGCAAGGCTGACAATATGGAAAACCTTGAAATACCCGCTTCCGGCAGTATGACGCTTATTGACAACAACAGCGACAACAGATATGAAGTGATATCCGTAAGGGAGCACAAGAATATCGTTGTTGAGGACACCTCGAGCATCAGCTACACTGTAATAGACAAATACGGCGCAAACTCCATGGTTCTCGACCCTGAGAACAGGAACATCCGTTTCTCAATCAAAGATGCCGATGGCAGCGACGTAAGCTTTGCCGACCTTAAGGAATGGGACGTTCTCTCGGCAGTAACCAGCCGTGACGGCGCACTCGTTAGGGTAACCGTTATACGCGACAGCGTACAGGGCAAGGTAGGAGAGGTAACAGCCGACAAACTCTTTATAAACGGCAACGAATATGAAGTAGCGGCAAACTATCATGACAGCATTGAGCTTAACGACGAAGCTATGTTCTACTTGGATATTGACGGAAAAATAGCGGCAGTTGACACAAATGTAAGAGCAAGCTCAAATTATGCTTACCTTATAGCAGCAGGCAAAACAGCCGGCATAGATGCTTACCTTGAAATACAGCTTTTCGGAGCTGACGGTAAGGTAGCGGTACTTCGTGGTGCAGACAGGATGAGCGTTGACGGAGTTAGCGGCAGAAACTACGACCAGGCTTTGGCAGCACTTAGAAACGGTGGTTCAAGTGTTGAGCCAACACTTAT
Organism: uncultured Oscillospiraceae bacterium; assembly: GCA_964577335.1. GTDB lineage: Bacteria > Bacillota > Clostridia > UMGS1883 > UMGS1540 > CAZNYY01. The sequence goes on from CAZNYY010000054.1 coordinate 7,412, forward strand.
CACTTATGATGTAAACTCCGCAGGCGAAGTTCACATTATAAACCGTGCAGTTGACCGCAGTGCTCAGATGCTCGGCAGCTACAAGGGCGTGTTCACACTCAATGCAAAGCTTGAGGACGCAGTTTACAAGAGTGCATCCATGAAGCTTGACGGAATAAATGTAAACGAAGAAACAGTTATATTTGATATCCCCGCAGGGGTTACCGACCCTGAAGAATATGCGGTAAGGGATTATAAAATGCTTGAAAACGACGGACAGTATAACGCATATGTTTATGATATGTCCGAAGACATGACCGCAAAGGTGCTTATAGTATCAAATGCGGACGGAAGCACATCACTTGAAAGCCCGATATTGGTTGTTGACAAAGTGACAAAGACATTCAACCAAAACAACTCAGAAATACTGAAGCTTTACGGCTATCAGAACGGCGAGATGGTAGAAGTTTTTGCAGCCGAGAACCAGAAGCTTGAAAAGGCTGCCGGAGTAGTCCTCAGCCAGGGTGATGTTATTCAGTACAAGAAAAACTTCTCGGACGAGATTGACGGAATAACCGTGTTGTTTGATACAAGGAACATGGACGAAGAAGGCAGAACAGTTTACTCTGACGATGCCATGACAATCTACGGTAAAGTTGCAAGAAGGTTTAACGGCTCGATTAACGTAACCACAAACAACGGAGTGGCCGAAAACTTTAAGACCAATGGAGTAATGGTTTATAAGTACGACTCAGGAAGGACTAATAACCAGATTACGTTGGCATCTGCAGCAGACATTCAGAAGTATGACGAAGCTTCCCCCGAGAGAGTGTTTATGCGCTTGTACAAGGACGAAGTTAAAGAAATAGTTATTATTCGATAAATTATGTCTTCCATGTAGATTGGGACCGGCTTTTGCCGGTCCCTACTTTTTTGTTAGAACTTAACGTCAATTATTCCGTCTATAACATTTCCGAGAGTGCGGAAGGTTCGTGATGCACCGCTTTTCATGGCACGGTTGTGCTTGTCTTTAACAGGGTCTAAAATCATCCCTACCGCAGCACCCACAACCGCTCCTGTTACCAGTCCGGCTACAAATCTTGAATTGTGGTTCATTATAACAAGTCCTTTCTTAAATAAAATTGCCCGCATTAGTATTATTTCAAAAAAGCATTATTTAATCCTTATCTTGTGCGGTATTATTTACAAAAAACATGTTTGCATATTGATGTTATATAAGGGCGTGAGCGTATCCATTGGTTTGTTGCGGTCACGGGATTATAATAATAAATTGCGCCGCCCGAAGGGTCCCAACCGTTTAACGCATCCCTCGCCGCACGCATACTCGACTCCATCATTGCGGCGTGGATTTGCCCGTCAACCACGGCCGTAAACGCACCCGGCTGATAAATTACCCCCGCAATGGTGCTTGGAAATGACGGGTGCTTTACACGGTTTAAAACAACTGCACCAACCGCCACCTGCCCGGTGTACGGCTCGCCCCTCGCCTCGCCGTTTATAACCCTTGCAAGCAAATTCACATTTGCCTCGTATGAAGATGAGGATGACGAGCCGCCAGTGCTGCCCGTCGGCAGTCCGATTTTTGCAAGTGTTGCGGGACCTGCAATACCGTCTGTCGCAAGACCGTGCTTTCTTTGAAAATCTTTAACCGCCTGAACCGTTCTCCATCCGTATATACCGTCCACCGCTCCCTTGTAATACCCCCATTGCAGCAGTCTTTGCTGTATTTTGTAAACCTCATCCCCCCTTGAGCCGTATTTTGATAAAACTTCTTCACTTATCGGATTATAAATTACAAATACACAGGTTAAAATAATAATCAAAAATATACTCGTAACTTTATGTTTAGATTTCATTATACCCTCCTTAAAACTCACTTAGTTATATTTTCTTTATTATACAGAGTTTTTACACTGGTAACTGTTGGAATACATTTTAAAAGAATTTAAAAAAAGATTTGTATTTATACTCCGTTAGTGGTAAAATGCTTGTGTTACTTCCGTTGTAATAGTTTAAAACCATACATAAAGGAGATTGTTTCATGAAAAAAACTTTTGCGCTTTTTTTGGCGACTTTTCTAATCTCGGGCTGCTCTGCAAATCCTCCCGCCGCAGTGGATGCAACGCCCACGCCAGAACCAACAAAAAACCCTTCAAATGAATTTTACCAAAATTATAATAATAGTGAAAAACGCCCCCTTGCGGTTATGATAGACAACGACAGCGGCGAATCACGTCCCCATGCGGGTATTGAGGATGCATACCTCCTCTATGAAATGCCCGTGGAGGGCGGCGCCACTCGTATAATGGCATTGTTTAATGATACCGAAACCAAGAAAATAGGACCTGTGCGCTCGGCACGCCACTATTTTTTGGACTATGTTTTGGAGCATGATGCAATTTACACGCACATCGGTTGGAGTCCGAATGCGCAAAGCGATATACCTGCATTGTCAATTAACAATATAAACGGTGTTTTGGGCAGTGACGGTGGTGCCTTTTGGCGAGAAAACAGGTATGCGGGTGACTATCATCGGGCATTTACTTCTGCCGAGCTGATAAACAATATGACCGCATCAAAGGGATATAGAACCGAGCGGGAGAAAGCCCCCCTGAAATTTT
>CAZNYY010000055.1:0-10013 GCA_964577335.1 uncultured Oscillospiraceae bacterium
ATTTGGCACAAAAACCCGCAAGTACATTCATATGTATGATGAATTGGCAAAACCGACAAGAAACAGTCCTTTTCGCCAATATACAGCATGGAGCACATTGCCATAAGGTTTTTGGCTATATTTGCGTGGTTTAACATGACCGCCTTTGAACTTGATGTGGTACCCGATGTAAACAGAAGAATGCTCATTTCTTCGGCATTAATTTCAATGTCCCAAAACTCGGTATTACCTTCATCAACCAGCTTTTTGCCTTTTTCAATCAGTTCCGGCATGTCCGATTCCATATTAATTTTGTGTCCTATCTCAGCGGTTGAGATTTTTTCCTGCATATTCGGGGAATACACAATCGCCTCAATCTGCGCAATAGCAATAAGCGGCAAAAGCTCATCCACAGGCAATTCCTTATCAAGCGGCACCACAATGCCCACGCCGCAAACCACTGCCGCATAAGCCACCGCCCATTCGTACCGGTTTTCGCCGATAACCGCAATTCTTTTGCCGGACAGACCAAGCCCGATGAGCGAAGTTGCAAAGTTTTGCACATCCTCACCAAACTGATTGTAGCTTATCGGCTCATACTTTCCGTCCTTCTTGCGTAAAAAGGCGGCTTTCTCCCCGTAAATTTCCACGCTGCTCTTTAGCATATCACGAATGTCGGTAATTTGTCTTACTTCATGAAGCTCCGTTTTGTAAATACTCATGCGTTTTCCCCCTTTATATGTTTATTATAGAATTTGTTTTATCAACAAACACTACTTTGGGTTTAAAGGCTTCCGCCTCCTCGCGGGGCATGGAGCCAAAAGTCATAATTATCACAATATCGCCCCTTTGCGCAAGCCTTGCGGCGGCACCGTTTAAGCATATAACACCGCTTCCGGGTTTGCCCTCCATTGCGTATGTGACAAATCTCTGTCCGTTATTATTATTGACTACATGCAGCTTCTGATGGGGAAGTATACCTGCGGCATCCATCAAATCTTTGTCAATCGTAATGCTGCCCATGTATTCCAAATTTGCATCCGTCACCACTGCACGGTGGATTTTTCCCACCATTAATTCTATAAACATATTAATTTCCATAGCCTTTCTGCCCACAAAACAAAAATAACAAATTCACTTAACCTTACCTTGGGCGGGTAAGGCGTATAATGGAAATTATGCGCATGTGCGCATCATCCGCAGCCGAAAATTTCGCACGCGCATTAAATCCGCCGGAGGCTGTAGTTTGAATTTATTCAAACTACACCTCCACGACTATATTGTCGATAAGTCTTGTTTTTCCAAAATATACGGCGAGAGCAATAAGAACACTCCCACTGAGAACTTTCACATCCTCAAGATCCTCCGCCCCGACCACCGAAACATAATCAATTTTTGCCAGGGGCTGTTTAGAGATTTCCCCGGTTATCAGTTTTTTTATTTCATCGGCACTACGCTGACCGCCCTTGGCTGCCGCCCTTGCCATAAAAAGCGAGCGGGAAAGGGAAAGTGCCTGTACCCTTTCTTCCTTCGACAGATACACATTGCGGGAGCTTTTGGCAAGATTGTCCGCCTCACGCACAATGGGGCAGCCGATAATTTTAACATTTAAATTCAAATCCCGCACCATACGTTTTATTACAGCAAGCTGCTGGGCATCCTTTTCTCCGAAATACGCTCTGTCCGCACCGCTTATATTAAGCAGTTTTAAAACCACCGTCGTCACACCCCGAAAATGTCCCGGGCGTGTTCTGCCGCAAAGCTTCTCCGTGATATCATAAACCTCCACATAGGTTTTATAATCTTCGGGATACATTTCCGAGGGAGGCGGCACAAAAACAAAATCCACCCCTGCCCCGGCCGCAATATTGAAGTCACGCTCCAAATCCCTCGGATATTTATCAAAATCCTCATTCGGACCAAACTGTGTGGGGTTTACAAAAATACTCATACCCACAACATCATTCTCCGCTTTGGCGTATTCGGCAAGAGAGACATGACCCTCGTGCAAATACCCCATAGTGGGCACAAAACCAATAGTTCTCCCCTCTTTTTTTAAACATGAAACATATTCCGAAATCTCTGAAACCTTTGTAAAAATTTTCATAACAATCCCCCCCAGCTTAAAAGCTGTGTTCATCCCCCGGGAAGGACGAGTTTCGCACCTCATTATTATATTCCGAAACAGCATCTTCAATAATTTTTGAAAGGTCGGCATATTTTTTAACAAATTTTGAGGTTTTCCCGTGGTACAGCCCAAGCATATCATGCAGCACAAGCACCTGCCCGTCACAGCCAACCCCTGCCCCTATCCCTATTGTGGGGATAGAAACAGCATCCGTAACCCTCCTTGCAAGGGATGCCGGCACACATTCAAGCAAAAGTGCCGAGGCGCCCGCCTCCTCAAGGCTTTTAGCATCATTCAATATTTGTTCGGCGGTGTCATCGTCCTTACCCTGAATAAAATAGCCGCCGTATTTATGGACAGACTGGGGTTGCAGCCCTATATGCCCCATCACGGGGATGGCTGCACGGACAATAGCCCGAACTTCCTCGCAAAATTCAGCGCCCCCTTCAAGTTTGACCATGGAAGCACCGCCCTCCATAACAAGCCTGCCCGCATTTATAACCGCATCGCGAACACCCGTGCTGCATGATAAAAAGGGCAAATCCGCTACAACAAGGCTCTCGGCGGCGGCACGCACCACCATTTTTGTATGGTATATCATATCTTCCATAGTAACTTTTGTCGTGTTATCATATCCCAAAACAACATTCCCAAGCGAATCACCCACCAAAATCATATCTGTTCCCGCACGGTCAACAATAAGCGCCGTGGGATAGTCATATGCGGTAAGCATGGTGATTTTTTCGCCCTTTTGTTTTTTCTTTTTAAGTGTGGCTGTTGTAATTTTCATATTTAAGCTCCATCTCTCTTATTGTGTTTTGCATTTTTTTTCGTGTTTCATCATCCAAATCCGAAATTCCGACAATCTCGTCGCCAAGGCTTTGGTACAAGCCCAAAAGCTCATTAGGCATCACTTTTAAATGTGCCGACACGGTTTTCAGGTCACCCCTTGCAATAGGACCTGAAAGGGCCTTTTTTGTACCATGGTTTATAACATTTTCAAGCGCCGCACGAGAGAGATTTGCAAAAAGCTCCCCGGCAGTGCTGTTTATGCCCGCCGCCTCCAAAAGTTTATCCCCCGCCGCAAAAAGCGCAACAAGATAGTTTGACACAAACACGGCGGCAGCGTGGTATGCAGCCTTTTGTTCGGCTGAAATTTCGGTTATATCAAGCCCCGCATCCAAAAAAGGCTTGAGTGCCTTCTGGTCACCCTCCGCCGTAAAATTAAGCTTATCCGGAACACTTTCGGGTGTGGTAAATGTATAAGCCGGGTGAATTGAGGCGGTATAAGCACCGTTTTCCTTCAGATTTTCTAAGATTTTCGACGAATGGACGCCGCTTAAATGAAGGAATATTTTCCCGCCCAGCGGTGCGGCGGATTTTATTACTTCCAAAGCAGTATCTTCTATATTATCATCGGGAACACTTATAATTATTATGTCAGCGTCTAAAATCAAAGAAAAAGGTAAATCATAGGAGCGGCTGTTTGTATTTTTTGCGGCAAACTTCGCATCCTTCGGGTCCAGACTGTAATAGCCGCAAACCGAAAGCCCGCACCTTACGAAATACATTCCGAGGGACGAGCCGGCCCTGCCTGCCCCGATAAAACCGATACGCATAAAGACTCCCCACTTCGCTACCTATATGTGGAATAATTTTAACATATCTAAAACCGCTTGTCAAACTGAATAATATAATTTAAAGCATAATTTGTTAAAAAAGCACTTGCAATAATAATAAAAGTGTAGTATAATTTTATAGATTTAAAATACACACGTATGCGTAGGCAATGACGGTTCCTTGAAAAAGGCGTTTTGGCCGCTTAATGTATACGGAGGTATAAACTTTACGGAGGTGCAGATATGGCAGTAGTTGCTATGAAACAATTGTTGGAAGCGGGTGTACACTTTGGTCACCAGACAAGAAGGTGGAACCCGAAAATGGCCGAATATATTTTTACCGAGAGAAACGGTATCTATATAATCGACCTTCAGAAAACCGTTAAAAAAATTGAGGAAGCGTATAGCTTTATACGCGAGGTTGCTGAAAACAAACAGGATGTTCTTTTTGTGGGAACAAAAAAACAGGCGCAGGATTCTATTAAGGAAGAAGCGCAAAGAGTTGGAATGCATTTTGTAAATGCAAGATGGCTTGGCGGTATGCTTACAAACTTTAAAACCATTAAGAAAAGGATTGAACGTTTGGAGCAGCTTCGCAAGATGGAGGAAGACGGGACTTTTGAGCTGCTTCCCAAAAAAGAGGTTTTAAAACTTCGTGCCGAAATGGAAAGGCTTGAGAAATACATGGGCGGAATTAAGGATATGAACAAACTGCCCGGGGCAATTTTTGTTGTTGACCCCAAAAAAGAAAGAATTGCAATTTGTGAAGCTAAAAAGCTGAACATACCCGTTGTTGCGATAGTTGATACAAATTGTGACCCGGATGAGGTGGATTATGTCATCCCCGGCAATGACGATGCTATCCGTGCCGTAAAACTTATAACTGCCACAATGGCAAATGCGGTTATGGAAGGCAGGCAGGGTGAACAGTTTGATGAGGATGAGAATGACGAGGGAGAAGCGATAACGGAATAATTTTTGCATAAAAACATCCGGTTTCGGTTTTTGCCGGAACCGGTTTTTTCCATAATAAGAATAGAAATGAATATTAAATTTTAGGAGGATTGTTTATGATAAGCGCAAGCATGGTAAAGGAGCTTAGGGAAAGCACCGGCTGCGGTATGATGGATTGTAAAAGGGCATTGACCGAAAGCGGCGGGGACATGGAAAAGGCAACACAATATTTAAGAGAAAAAGGACTTGCTGCCGCTGCTAAAAAAGCGGGCAGGATTGCCGCTGAGGGTATGGTAAATGCGGCGGTTGTCGGAAATGTCGGCGCAGTTGTTGAAATTAACTCGGAAACTGATTTTGTTGCAAAAAATGCGGAGTTTCAGAAATTTGTTTCGGATGTTACAAACTATATAATAGAGAATAATCCCGCTGATGTTGATGCTCTATTTGAAAGTGAACTGACAGCGGGCAAAACAGTGAGAGAAGAGCTTAATGAGAAAATCTCCACAATAGGCGAAAACATGAATATCAGAAGGTTTGGGCGCTATGAGGGCGTGCTTGAGGCGTATGTACACGGCGAGGGCAGAATTGGCGTTTTAATTTCGTTTGATTTAGAGGATGCTTCAAAGAGCAGTGAGCCGGCATTTAAAGAGTTTGCCCGTGACATGGCAATGCAGGTGGCGGCGGCCATTCCTCTTTACACCAAAAAAGAGGAAGTGCCCCAGGATGTTATCGAAAAGGAAAAGGAAATTTTAAAGGCTCAGGCACTCAATGAAGGAAAACCCGCCAATATAGTTGAAAAAATGGTTGAAGGCAGAATAAGCAAGTATTATAAAGAGGTTTGCTTGGTGGAGCAGTTATATATTAAGGATCAAGACAAAACCGTTGCAAAGCTTATGAAAGAAGTTTCCGCACAAATCGGAAGCAATATTGACATTGTTAAATTCGCTCGTTTCGAAAAGGGCGAGGGTATGGATAAAAAAGAAGACAATTTTGCGGAAGAAGTCGCAAGTATGACAAAGTAGTTTTTTTGATTAATAGGGACACCCCTTATGTGGTGTTCCTATTTTTTAGGATAATCATAAATGTGCGGAAAAAAAACTTAGGAGTGAGTGTTTTGGCGTATAAAAGAGTTATGCTAAAGATAAGCGGCGAAGCAATGGCGGGGAAAGCAGGGTTTGGGCTTGACAATGAAGTGATAAGCCGTGTTGCTAAAACAATAAAGCAATGCGTGGCGGAGGGCTTTGAAATGGCCCTGGTTGTAGGCGGCGGAAACTTTTGGAGGGGGCGCACGGGCAAGGATATGGACAGGACAAGGGCCGACCATATGGGGATGCTTGCAACGGTGATAAACGCCTTGGCATTACAGGATGCGCTTGAAAATGCGGATGTTCAGACAAGGGTGCAAACAGGCATTGAAATGCGCCAGATTGCGGAGCCGTATATCAGGGGCAGGGCGGTGCGCCATCTTGAAAAGGGGCGTGTGGTGATTTTCGGATGCGGAACGGGCAACCCCTATTTTTCAACGGATACTGCGGCGGCGCTGAGAGCGGCGGAGATTGGGGCGGATGTAATATTGCTTGCAAAAAAGGTTGACGGTGTTTATGACAAGGACCCGAATATCCACAGTGATGCTAAAAAGTTTGACAGCCTGACTTATATTGATGTTTTAAACCGTGGTTTGGGCGTTATGGATTCTACCGCCACGACACTTTGTATGGACAATAAAATTCCCGTTCAGGTTTTCGGGCTTGATGACCCTGAAAATATTTTAAGGGCAGTGCGTGGGGAGGAAATAGGAACAATTATAAGATAGCGGAGGAAGATATGATAAGTGTAAAGATTTTGGATAACAGCGGCAAAGAAAGGACGTCTTTGGCAGGCGAGGACATAAATTTAAAGGTTTCGGGTTTTAGCGAGGGTGACAAAATAATTATTGAAGCCGGGGGCTGTGAATATATTGCCGTCCAGCTTGATGCAAGTCTTAAGGAGAGTATTGTGTCCATACCCGGGGGAGTATACTCGTTTAACGTGCCGACAGGGCAGAGGCTTTTGCCGTACTGCCCGGGCGCATTTGAGGGAGAATGTGAAATAAAGGTGCGAATACCCTCTGATGAAGAAATATATGCTTACAGAAACTTGGCATTAAACACTGCCGACCAGAGGGGGGCGGAAGGAATATACCCCCATGCGAGTGCAAATTTTGTGACTCGTGATGAATTTGTGTTTGAAGAAAGAAATTCGATTGACGGTGTTGTTGAAAACGTCGGTCACGGCAAGTACCCGTTCCAGTCATGGGCGGGCGGCGCAAGAGAGGACATTGATTACAAGCTTAACTTTGGCAGAAAGATAAAATGTGACAAAATAGCTTTTTATTTGAGGGCGGAGTTCCACAACGACCACGACACCTACTGGAAAACACTGAATGTGGAGTTTTCCGACGGCACAAAAATCCCTATGAACTTTGAAAAAACGGCAGATGTTCAGGTTTTACAGCTTGCGGAACCCGTGACAACGGAGTTTATAAGGCTTATTGATTTTAAGCAGGCAACCGAGCAACTTTCGTGGGCGGCACTGACGCAAATAGAGGTTTATGGAAATATATTGATTGACGAAGGAACAAAGCAGTGATATAATAAACACAACCAATGTTCCAAAGCCTTTCGGCTTTGTTTCATGTGTTTATTGAATCGGTGTGAAGCAAGCCGATTTGCGGCTTGCACTTATTATACGTTGGATTTATGATGTAATAACCGCAAACAAAAAAATATCTCTATCTGCAAGAGAGATTGTTAATATTATGAACGGAGGAATTGTTATGAGTGGAAATTATCCTGAAATTGAAGGCAAAATGAAGAAGGCAATAGACTTTCTGTTGGAGGAATTCGCTTCAATCCGAGCGGGGAGAGCAAATCCTTCGGTGCTTGACAAAATAATGGTAGAATACTATGGAGTGCCGACACCTATTAATCAGGTGGGCGGGGTTTCGGTGCCTGAACCGAGGATGCTTGTTATTCAGCCTTGGGATACGAATGTGCTGAAAGACGTTGAAAAGGCAATTCAAAAAAGCGATTTGGGGATTTCCCCTACAAACGACGGAAAAACAATTCGCCTTGCTTTCCCGCCGCTTACGGAGGAGCGGAGGAAGGAACTTGTTAAAACTGTTGGCAAAAAGGCTGAGGAAGGGCGTATTGTCATACGTTCCATAAGGCGGGAAGCAATAGATATGTACAAAAAAATGCAGAAGAAAAGTGAAATAACAGAGGATGATTTAAAGAAGATTGAAAAGGAAATTCAAGAGCTTACGGATAAATATATAAAAAATATTGATGAAGAGGCAAAGAATAAAGAAAAAGAGATAATGGAAATATGATTTTCGGAAAAAAAACGGATGTGGATTTTGATAATCTGCCGAAGCATATTGGTATTATTATGGACGGCAATGGCCGCTGGGCACGCCGCAGAGGTCTGCCCAGAAGTGCCGGTCATGCGGCGGGGGCGGACAATTTTAAGAAAATAGTATCTTTTTGCGGTAAGATAGGAATATCCCATCTTACCGTATATGCATTTTCAACCGAAAACTGGAGAAGGACTGAGGACGAGGTTGCCGCCCTTATGAAACTTTTGGACGAATACCTAAAAAGGGCATATGCCGAACTTGAAGGGAAAAACGTGAAGGTGCGGATAATAGGTGAACGGGGAATGCTTGACGAGGGGATACAAAAAAGCATTAGGGCACTTGAGGAGCATACCAAAAATAATACCGGTTTAGCACTTAATATTGCCCTTAGTTACGGCGGCAGACAGGAAATTGTAAATGCGGTAAAAAGAGCTGCCAGAGACGTTTTGGATGGTAGAATATCCGAGAAGGACATTGACGAGAAATATATCTCGTCCCTGATGTACACGGCAGGTCAGCCCGACCCGGACCTTATTATAAGACCCAGCGGTGAGATGAGGCTGAGTAATTTTTTGGTTTGGCAATCGGCATATTCGGAGTTTTGGTTCTCTCGGGTACTTTGGCCTTCTTTTAGTGATAAATTAATGCTAAAGGCAATTGAGGAATATCAAGCACGAAACAGGCGCTTCGGCGGCAATTGACGGCGGGAAAATATAAGTTTTAGGAAGGGGAGGGCTTTATGTTACACCAAAGGCTGACATCCGCTTTTTTGGGGATAATATTGCTATTTACGGTTTTGCTCAGCGAGAAAATCGTACTTGTTGCGGCAATTTTTATAGTAACCCTTCTTATTATTTTGGAGCTTTATAAGGCGTTTAACCTTTTAAAGAAGAAGGAGCTTGTGGCGCTTGGTGCGCTGCCCACAATTTTTGTGTTTATTGATATTTGGATAGATTCCATTGCGATTTTAGTGTTTTTATATATTTTGACGGCGTTTTTGGTTCTGATATTCAGGCACAACAAAATTAGCTTTTTTGATTTGTCCGTAGCGCTTTGCATTACGTTTTTTGTCACCTTTTTTATGCGCCATGTGGCACTTGTGAGGATGCAGGAAAACGGACGGGTGTTGATATGGGCGGTATTTATCGGAGCATGGATAACAGACACATTTGCATATTTTACGGGAACATGGTTCGGAAAGCACAAACTGCTTCCCGAAATAAGCCCTAAAAAGACTGTGGAGGGTGCAATAGGCGGCGTTTTAGGCTGTGTTTTTGCCTTTTTTGTGTATGGTTTAATTATTTCAAATATATTTCACCATGAAATATCATTTCCGTCGCTTATGACACTGGGTTTTTTTTGTTCCCTTGTCGCACAGCTTGGGGATTTGGCGGCATCTTCCATCAAAAGGGAGTGTCAAATAAAAGATTTTGGCAGTATTATGCCGGGTCACGGGGGCGTTTTGGACAGGTTTGACAGTATTTTGTTTGTAGCACCCCTCGTATATTATTACATTAATATTTTTACAATTATTAAGTAGCGGAGAAAATTATGAAAAGTATTTCGGTTTTAGGGTCTACAGGCTCAATCGGTACGCAGGCCTTGGAGGTTATAGAGCAGGGCGGGCATCGAGTGGCGGCGCTTGCCGCCGACAAAAACTTTGATTTGATGGAGCGGCAAATAAGAAAATTCCGCCCCAAAATTGCGGCAATGTTTGACGAGGATGCCGCCGGGGCTTTAAAAATAAAGGTTGGGGACACGGATACCCGTGTTTTGTCGGGCATGGAAGGCGTTTTGGCGGCGGCTGAGGCGGCGGCGGACATGGTGCTTACCGCTATGGTGGGAAGTATCGGCATTATGCCTACTTTGGCTGCAATTGAGGCGGGGTGTGACATTGCCCTTGCAAACAAGGAAACAATGGTTTGCGCAGGGGATA
>CAZNYY010000056.1:0-10008 GCA_964577335.1 uncultured Oscillospiraceae bacterium
ACGGTATTCCTTTTTTTGGAATATGTCTGGGCATGCAATGTGCGGTTATTGAATATGCAAGAAATGTACTGGGTCTTGAGGGCGCTCATAGTTCCGAGCTTGACGAGAACACCCCCCACCCTGTTATTGATATTTTGTCCGACCAAAAAGGTGTTGATATGCTTGGGGGCACAATGAGGCTTGGGAAATATCCTTGCAGACTGAAAGAAGGCACTAAGGCATATGAGGCGTACGGCGAGGAGTTTATTGACGAGCGCCATCGCCATCGTTATGAAGTTAATAACGAATATCGGGAAATGCTTGCCCGTTCGGGTATTGTTTGGTGCGGAAAGTCACCTGATGAAAGGATAATTGAAATGATGGAACTTCAGGAGCATCCGTGGTTTGTGGCTTCCCAGTTTCATCCGGAGTTTAAGTCACGTCCTAACAGACCTCATCCGCTTTTCATTGCTTTTATAAAGGCAGCTATTGAAAATAAAAAATAAATGGGTCTATATGAAAATACGCCAAACACGCAAACAAGCTCGCTGACCCCATGTGTGTTTTTGAAGCGTATAGATAAAAATATTAAAGCCGCCCGAGGGCGGCTTTAATATTTTTAAATTTTTATCTTTGACCTACTGAATGTTCACTGTTTTTGCTGATTACAGCCGCCTGTGCTGCTGCAAGTCTTGCAATCGGCACCCTAAAGGGTGAGCAGGATACATACTCAAGCCCTATATTATGGCAGAACTCGATTGATGACGGGTCACCGCCATGCTCTCCGCAAATGCCAAGTTTGATGTCGGGCTTCGTCTTTCTACCCAAATCAACTGCCATTTTTACAAGCTTGCCAATGCCCTTTTGGTCTAAACGAGCAAAGGGGTCAAACTCGAAAATTCTCTTTTGATAATAATCTTCCAAAAATGTTCCTGCATCATCCCTTGAAAAACCAAATCCCATCTGTGTAAGGTCATTTGTACCAAAGGAGAAGAAGTCCGCTTCCTCTGCAATTTCGTCCGCCAAAACAGCCGCACGGGGAACCTCTATCATTGTTCCTATCTTGTATTCAAGGCTTGCACCGGTTTCGGCAATAACTTCGTTTGCCGCCTCAACAACCGCATCCTTGACATATTTAAGCTCTTTAACCTCGCCCACAAGGGGTATCATAATCTCGGGGATAACCTTTATACCCTTTTTGCTCACGTTCACAGCAGCTTCAATTATAGCCCTGCTCTGCATTTTTGCAATTTCAGGGTATGTTACCGCCAAGCGGCAGCCACGGTGACCCAGCATGGGGTTAAACTCATGCAAATTTGATATAGTGTCAGAAAGCTCTTCAAAGGAAATTCCCATTTCAACTGAAAGCGCTTTTATGTCATCCTTCTGCGTGGGTAAAAACTCATGCAGCGGCGGGTCCAAAAGTCTGATGGTTACAGGAAGTCCTGCCATCTCCTCAAACAAGCCTTCAAAGTCACCCCTCTGCATCGGAAGAAGTTTTTCAAGCGCACGCTCCCTCTGCTCTACGGTTTTTGCAACTATCATCTCACGCATTGCGGGGATTCTGTCCTCCGCAAAGAACATATGCTCTGTACGGCAAAGGCCGATACCCTCAGCGCCGAATTTAACGGCGTTTCTCGCATCAGCGGGACTGTCCGCATTCGTTCTGATTTTAAGTGTTCTTATATCATCCGCCCAACTGATAAATGTTGCAAAGTCACCCGTAAGCTCGGCTTCCTGTGTTTCAATCTGCCCGGAATAGATGTTACCGGTGTTACCGTCTATTGAAATATAATCGTCCTCACCATACTTTTTACCGTCGGCAATAAAATATTTTTCCGCTTCGTAAACCTTAATATCTCCGCTGCCCGCTACACAGCATTTACCCATTCCGCGTGCAACAACTGCGGCGTGAGAGGTCATACCGCCCCTTGCGGTTAAAATACCTTCTGCGGCGTGCATACCCTCAATGTCTTCCGGCGAGGTTTCAAGCCTTACCAAAACTACCTTTTCGCCTTCGCCAGCCGCGGCGACAGCAGCCTCGGCAGTAAATCTAACCTTACCGAATGCAGCACCCGGGGATGCGGGCAAACCTTTTGCAATAGGCTCCGCCGCCTTTAGTGCAGCGGGATTAAAGGTCGGATGCAAAAGTGCGTCAAGCTGTTTCGGGTCAACCTTTAAAATTGCCTCTTCCTTTGTTATCATACCTTCATTTACCAAGTCAACCGCAATTTTCAAAGCGGCGGATGCGGTTCTCTTACCGTTTCTTGTTTGCAGCATATAAAGTTTGCCGTTTTCAATGGTAAACTCCATGTCCTGCATATCTTTGTAATGCTTTTCAAGCTTACTTGCAATATCAGCAAACTCTTTATAAATTTCGGGCATTGCCTGCTCCAAAGTGGAGATAGGCTCGGGTGTTCTGATACCTGCCACCACGTCCTCACCCTGTGCATCAATCAAATACTCGCCGTACAGCTTGTTCTCACCTGTCGAGGGGTCTCTTGTAAAAGCAACACCCGTTCCGCAAGTGTCACCCATGTTTCCAAACACCATTGCCTGAATGTTTACTGCAGTCCCCCAGTCACCCGGGATATCATTCATTCTTCTGTAAACAATGGCACGGGGGTTGTCCCATGAGCGGAACACCGCTTTAACCGATTCAATTAACTGGCTTTTCGGATCCTCCGGGAAGTCCTCACCCTTTACGCTCTTATAATACTCCTTAAACTGCAAAACCATTTCTTTGAAGTCATCCGCCGTAAGGTCCGAGTCAAGATGAACACCCTTATTTTCCTTCATCTCGTCAATAATTTTTTCAAAGTTGCTCTTTGGAACCTCCATAACAACGTCGGAGAACATCTGTATAAATCTGCGGTAGCTGTCATACGCAAAGCGGGGGTTGCCTGTAAGCTTTGCAAGACCTTCCACAACAATGTCATTTAAACCAAGGTTTAAGATTGTGTCCATCATACCCGGCATGGACGCCCTTGACCCCGAACGA
Organism: uncultured Oscillospiraceae bacterium; assembly: GCA_964577335.1. GTDB lineage: Bacteria > Bacillota > Clostridia > UMGS1883 > UMGS1540 > CAZNYY01. Next base: position 2,981 of record CAZNYY010000056.1, read on the forward strand.
ACGGACACCAGAAAAGGATTTTCCGGGTCACCAAACTTTTTACCGACAACCTTTTCCGTTTCTTTAAGGCTTTCGATAATCTCGTCAATAATTTCGTCGGCAATCACTCTGCCGTCCTCATAAAAACGTGTGCAAGCTTCGGTTGTAACCGTAAACCCTTGCGGAACCGGGAACCCAAGGTTTGTCATCTCTGCGAGGTTTGCACCCTTGCCGCCAAGCAGATTACGCATAGTTGCGTCCCCTTGGCTAAATAAATAAACGTATTTCTTGCCCATTAAATTATTTCCTCCTAATTAGTATTTATAACGTAAGGGATAAAATTTTTCACCCCTTAATGCGTTTTAAAATAAAGTGAAACAAAGCTTATAAGGCTTTCCCCGCACATCCAAAAAGCTGTATCTTGCCCCTTACAACTTCTTTCATAAGCGTCTTTGCCGGGGCGCACACTTTACGGGGGTCAAACTCATCCGGACTGCCTACTATAACGGATTTTACACCCTCGGTAAATGCAACTCTTATATCGGTATCAATATTTATTTTGTTTATTCCAAGCGTTGTCGCCCTTTTAATGGCTTCGTCAGGAACGCCCGAGGCACCGTGCAAAACGAGAGGTATGTCAACACGATTTCTAATATCGGTAAGTCTTTCAAAATCAAGCTTCGGTTCACCCTTATATTTTCCGTGGGCTGTGCCTATTGCAATTGCCAAATAGTCAACCCCTGTTTCGTTTGCAAACCTTTCCGCTTCGTCGGGGGAGGTCATCCTTGCGTCCTTTTCGTCAACTGAAATATTGTCCTCAATACCGCCAAGCCGCCCAAGCTCCGCCTCAACCGAAACACCTGCCGCATGAGCAACCTTCACAATTTCTCTTGTGTTGGCAATATTTTCGTCCAAACTGTGGTGAGAGCCGTCATACATAACCGAGGTCCACCCATGCCTGATGCATTTTATAATTGTTTCATAGCTTGTACCATGGTCAAGATGTAAAGAAACAGGAACCCTTGCCCTGTCCGCCGCCAGGCGTGCCATTGCCGACAAATATTCAATCCCCGCATATTTAATAGCCCCTTCACTTGTCTGCAAAAAAACGGGGGAACTTAGTTCATCCGCCGCCTCAACAATTGCCTGTACAATTTCCATGTTGTTGATGTTAAAAGCACCCACCGCATAATTACCGCTTCGTGCCTTTTCCATAATATCTTTTCCTAATACTAACATTATTAAACCTCCCGCTCAATATACTATCTATAAGATTATTCTATGTTAAAACCAAAAACCCTTCTTTTTCGGTTAAAAAAATGTCGGACTATGGTGTTTTTATGTATTTAAAAATTTTTAAACCTGTTTATGTACATTACAGTGTATTTTTTTTCGTTTTAATGTCCCTCTTTGCAGAAAACAGAGGGTTTTATCTGCTTGCAATGCTGTATGCCCTCCTGCACGAATGCGCCCATGCCTCGGTCGCACTGCTTTTGTCCGAAAAACTGCAAAGGCTGAATATTACGCCCTGCGGTTTCGAACTTAAAATCCGAACAATGTCATATAAAAACGAGCTTTGGGTAGTTGCCGCAGGCCCTTTTTTAAGCGGAATTCTCTGCCTCTCGGGATATGCGATGGGGTTTCCCCTCATGGCAAAAATAAATCTCGTCCTCCTCGTTATAAACCTCGTCCCCGCACTTCCGCTTGACGGGGGAAGGCTTGTAAGACTTATGCTTTGGCGGCGGGTTGGAATGGCAAACGGAAATGCCATAGTACGCCGTATCAGCCGTTTTTCTGCCGCCATGCTTTTTATATTTGCATTTTTCCCAAGCTTTTCGCCGTGGCTAATTCTTATTTCGCTCTTAATCCTCACATATACCGAACAAAGTCTGCACACACCCATGATTTTAGAAAAAGATTATTCCCCTCACCTTCCCGTAAAATGGATTTGTGTATCTCCCGATACCCAGCTTTTATCCGTATGCCGTGTGTTTTCGCCGTTTTATTACACAATGGTTTTTGTACCGAATTTTCAACAAAGCATCAGCGAGGACGAAATTACGGGTGCGCTGAAAAAACGGGGCGCATACATAAAAATTAAGGAACTTAGATTATAACCCTGTAAACCCGCTCGTAAAACAAGACCCTTTTTAAATATCTTTCGGTTTCGGGAAACGGAATTTTATGAATTTCATTCCCGTCTTTTGAATACTCGGGGTTTTTAAGCCATTTATCAACATTTCCATGCCCCGCATTGTATGCCGCAAGCGCAAGGTTTTTGTCATGATACCTCCCAAGCAAATAAGAAAGATAGTATGTGCCCATTCGTATATTGTCCCCCGCTGAAAAAACATCGTAACTTGTAATGCCAAGCTTTCCGGCACACCATGCGGCAGTGTCATCAGTAAGCTGCATAAGCCCCTTTGCACCTTTGGGGGAAACGGCTTTTTGTGCAAAACTGCTTTCGGCTTTTATAACAGAATACACAAGATTTATGTCAACCGAAAACTCCTCCGCCGCATTTATAACCTCGGCCTCGTAGCTTTTCGGGAATGTTCGTGAAATAAAATATGACGCACCAAAATAAATCACAGTTAAAACAAGCACCCATATAAAAAGCTTTTTCACATTATCATCACTCCATATCTCCGCTATATATAAGTTTTATTACCCTTTTTACTTCTTCTTGCAAATCATTTGGGGTGCCTTCATTTATAATAACATAATCCGCCCCTTTTATGTATTCTTTCTGTGAAATTTGCGATTTTAGTCTGTTTTTTGCGTTTTCATACGATATACTATCACGCAATACTATGCGTTTTAGCCGAATTTCATCATCCGCCACAACCGCAATAACAGCATCGGGATTTGCAAAACTTTTGGGAGGCAAGGGCGCATCAACCACAACCATGCCTTTTGCACCCTCTATTTCTTTATCTATTTGCGCTTTTATATATTTATGAGTGATATTGTTAAGAACAGCAAGTTTTTCACTGTCCGAAAACACAATTTTCCCAAGTTCTTTACGGTTAATTTCACCGCAGGGCAAAAGAATTCCCCCGCCGAAAGCATGTATTACCTCCTCGACCGCACGGCTGCCCTTTGATAAAATTTGTTTTGAAACGGCATCGGCATCCACTACAAAAATATCCATTTCACGGATTATTTCCGCCGCCATGCTTTTTCCCGCACCGCTGCCGCCCGTAAGCCATATAAGCTTTTTCAAAGCTTTTCCTCCCTACTTCGCATCAAACCAACTTCTGCCCTTTTTCACCTCGGTAACAAGCGGCACAGAAAGGGGGAACGCATTTTCCATTTCGGTTTTTAGTATTTCTTCAACCTGCTCCGCCTCGCTTATATGCGCCTGCACTATAAGTTCGTCATGCACCTGCAAAATAAGATGTGATTTTGGGGTATTTTCAGCCAAAGAATTATAGACATTCACCATCGCAACCTTAATTATGTCCGCCGCAGAGCCTTGAACGGGCGCATTCATTGCAACCCTCTCCCCAAAAGAGCGGATATTATAGTTTTTCGAGGTAATCTCGGGTATATACCGCCGCCTGTCAAGCAATGTTTTTACATACCCCTGTTCCTTTGCAAATGCCACGGTGTCTTTCATGAATTTTGCAACCCCTTTATAGGTGTCAAGATATTTGTCAATAAACTCCCTTGCCTCACGGCGTGTAACACCAATATCCTCCGCAAGCGAAAAGTCGCCTATTCCGTAGACAATACCGAAATTAACCGCTTTTGCCCTTATTCTCATTTCATCGGTTACCATCTCGGCAGGCACCCCGAAAACCTTCGCCGCCGTTTCTGTATGAATGTCCGCCCCCTTCTCAAACGCCTCGCAAAGGGCGGGGTCACCCGTTATGTGGGCAAGCACTCTAAGTTCAATCTGCGAATAATCCGCATCCACAAGAATATAGTCCTCACTGTCCGCCACAAAAACCTTTCTAAGTTCACGCCCCAGTTTCAGTCTGACGGGGATGTTTTGCATATTCGGCTCGGTCGAGCTTATTCTGCCGGTTGCGGTTACGGTTTGGTTAAAGCTTGAATGTATTTTTCCGGTTTTTGGGTTTATAACCGCCGCAAGCCCGTCCGTGTATGTTGATTTAAGTTTTGCAAGATGCCTGTACTCCAAAATATAATCTATCACACCATGGTGATTTTTAAGCTTTGTCAGGGTGTCAACATCAGTTGAAGGTCCGCTTTTTGTTTTTTTTAACACCGGCAGACCCAGCTTTTCAAAAAGCACAACACCCATTTGCTTTGGGGAGTTTATATTAAAAACCTCGCCGCTGGCACTGTAAATTGCGTCCTCAAGTCGTGTAATATCGGCCTGCAGTTTTTCTGAAAACTCCGCAAGCATATCACCGTCCGTTTTAAAGCCGATAATCTGCATATCGGCAAGTATTTTAACGAGGGGTAGTTCAACCTCCGTATACAAAGACAGCATACCATCCGCAGAAAGCTTTTCTTTAAGTGCTTTGCCAAGTGCGCCGACAGAGCGCACCGCCGCCGCACCTTCGGCAGAGTAACTAAGGTACTCGACAATAAGCCCTGAAATACCGTACTCACTTCTTGCGGGGTCCAAAAGATACGCCGCCACCATGCAGTCAAACGAAAGACCAGAAAAGCCTATCCCCCGCTCATTTAGCCACACAATATTGTTTTTTACGTCAGTGCCCGTTTTTTTAATATCTGGGTTTTCAAAAACTTCTTTCAGTTTGCCGACTTCATCCGTAATTTTATAAACCTCGTCCCCCGCACAAACAAAAACAGCATCATCGGTTATGAGGTATTCCATGGTTTTTGAGGTTTTTATGTGTTTTATTGCATCGTCCGTGCCGCCTTCGATAAAATCATCCCTCACTCCCGAGGGCAGGTTTTCCTCAAGTTCAAATCTTTTAATAAAGCTGTTAAAGCCAAGCCGCCTGAACATTTCAAGAAGTGCCGGATTATCAGGCTCACTGGTTTTCATTTCGTCTATTTTGGTTTGTATCGGCACATCTTTTACAATAGTTGAAAGACTGCGGCTTAAAAATGCCATATCCCTGCCGTCTTTTAATTTTGTCAAAAGCGCACCCTTAATTTTACCGTTTTCAAGGTTTTCGTACAAATTTTCAAGGGTTTGATATTCGCCGATTAAGTTCATTGCCGTTTTCTCGCCCACACCCGAAACCCCGGGTATATTATCCGATGCATCCCCCATAAGCCCTTTCATATCTACAAGCTTGTCGGGGGTTATCCCGTATTTTTGTACAACCTCGTCGGGGGTGTAAACTTCCGTTTTGGTCTGCCCTTTTGAGGTGGTTGTAAGCAGAACATGGGTGTTTTTTGTGACAAGCTGCAAATCATCTTTGTCACCCGTCAGTATTTTGCACTGCAAATCCGTATCATTGCACATTCTTGAAACCGTGCCTATAATATCGTCCGCCTCGTACCCTTCACACTCCAAAACAGCAATATTCATAGCCCGCAAAACATCCTTTAAAACGGGCATCTGCTCCGCCAGTTCTTCCGGCATACCCTTCCTTTGTGCCTTGTAAAGCTCATACTCCTTATGGCGGAATGTAGGACCCTTCAAATCAAATGCGACTGCAATATATTGCGGCCGCTCCTCATCAATATGTTTAAAAAGAACATTTAAAAAACCGTATATTCCGTTTGTGTTAAGTCCGTCGGGCGCAGTAAGGTTGCGGATAGCATAGAAAGCACGGTTGATTATACTGTTGCCGTCAATTATCATTAATTTTTCCATCTGTCCCCTCCTTACCGCCGCCTAAAGCGACAATTTTTTTACCACAACATCCGCACGCACAACATTAATTGAGGTGTACCTCTCAACCGCCACACGCATTACTTCCCTCACACGGTGTGCCACGGGTAAAAGTTCCCCCCCGTATTTTAAAATAAGTTCTATCTTAATTTTGGCGCCGCCCTCAACATTTGTCACAATGCAGGAGTAAACACCCCTCACACCCGGCACCTTCATTGATTCATAAACACAAATATCAACCAAAACCGAGTTTGCAATCATATAGCTGCCAAGGTAGCTGAAGGTAGGTCGTACAACGCTTTTTTCTTCAACCACCTTCTTATTTGTTTTCGGCGAGCGGCGTAAAAGGCGCACCCTGTCAATCAAATATCCCGAAAAATCACGTTTTATTTCAAAGGTCGGCACAGGGATTGCGTGCTTGCCCTGCTGCGCTCGTATCTGCTTTGCCCTCTCAATTTCATCGGGTGCCGAAACGGATTCAATGTACACTGTACTCTCAATTTCTCCAAACCCCAAATTTTGTGCTATTCGTGCCACCATCCCGTCAGAGGTGCCCAAAATAAGCAACTTTTCGGGCGCCGCCTCCAAAACAGCCTGACGGACTTCATTCTTATGTTCCTCATTGAAGAAGAGCGCTCTTCTGACAGACGACAGGCGTGTACTTTCTTTTTTGGCGGAAACGCCTGCCAAAACCTTATTTGGGGCTATCAGCAAACCGTCATCAATTATCAAATCCGCACCCAGTTCCCTTGCAACCGCCTGCGCCTGATAGCTTTTCCCCGTGCCGCTGGGACCTACGAACCCGTAAACCTTCAATGCTTGAAACCCCCTTATATGTTTGGAGTTTTTGTTATATTGTGCGACAATGTCATCAAACTGTCGCTAAGATGCACATTTTCAACCTCCACACCCTCGGGAACCTTTATTTCCATATACGAAAAATTCCAAATACCCCTAATTCCAAGTCTGCACACAAGCTCCACCGTTTCACCGGCGGCGGCTCTCGGAATAGTTAAAACAGCTATATCGGGTTTTATGCGGGCACATTCTTCTTCTATCATGTCCATGCTTTTTACCTCAACACCGTTTATAACCGTCCCTATTATATTCGGGTCTTTGTCAAAAACACCGCCGAGGCGAAAGCCCCGCCTTTCAAACCCATCGTAATTTGCAAGAGCATGACCCAGGTTACCCGCACCTATTATAATGGTTTTATAGTTTTTATTAAGACCCAAAATTTCGCCGATTGCCGCATGAAGCTGTT
>CAZNYY010000057.1:0-9902 GCA_964577335.1 uncultured Oscillospiraceae bacterium
GGGGCATACCTTGTGAGTGAGGATTTGATTGCACGCTGTCAGCGAAAAGAGGAAACCGCATTTGAAGAGCTTGTCCAGATGTATCAGGGGCAAATCTACCAAAATGCACTTGCTATGATGGGGAATGAACACGACGCCGTTGATGCAGTGCAGGAGGTTTTTATTAAAGTATATAAATCCATAGGAAGCTTTCGTGGCAATTCCAAGCTTTCCACATGGATATATAGAATAACCGCAAATATTTGTATTGATGAACTGCGAAAAAAAAGCCGTCACAAGGCTGTAAGCATTGATGCCCAAAGCGATGACGGAATGGTTATGCAACTTCCCGACGGAGATGCGCTGCCTGAAGATGTGGTTCTAAACTCGGAAATGAGGGGGGCGCTTAGAAAAGCCGTTGCCGCATTGCCTGATGTTTTTCGTGTTATTATCACCCTAAAGGATATTCAGGGTCTTTCATATGCGGAAATTGCAGATATTATGAACTGTCCCGAGGGTACTGTAAAATCCCGCATTTCCCGTGCGAGACAAGCATTGATAAAAGAAATTAACAAAAATAACGAACTTTTTGGCAAAAGTAACGTCTAATATACATGGAGGCGAGGTGAGATTTATGGATTGTAAAAAAATAATTCTTCTTAATAGATATATAGACAATGATTTGAATGAAAATGAAGAGAGGGAACTGTCTGAACATCTGAAAAACTGTGAGCAATGCGCCGCCCGATATAAGCTTTTAAAGTCAATTTCCGGAGCGCTGCCGCAGGCATTTAATGTTGAGCCGCCGAATTACCTGTATGGAAAGGTTATGACATCCATTAAGAGGGAACAGCTTAGCACAAAGGTGTTTAAAATCACGAAATATATTTCTGATTGGCGTGTTTACACATCCGTTGCGGCATGTGTTTTAATGCTCTTTATAGTAAAAGGTGGAGTTGACAAAAAATACAGGGATTACTTGGATAACACCGACCCGTCCCAGGCAATTGTAAATAATCTGGATCAGTTTAAAACTCCTGATGTAAAGCCGGCTGAGGAGGAATATCGTGAGATAGAGGGTATTCTCCCGGAGGAGACAGTTATTGAAAGTGTTGAAGCCCAGGCTACTGCACCTCCCAATGACCAAGCGGCGGTTGTTGTGCCAACCCCAACCCCCTCATCTTCCCTTAAATCACAAATAAACCCTTCTCCTTCGGCATTGCCGCAAATAAATCCTCTTCCTTCCCCTGCGGCTGCCACTTCGCAGCCCAAAAAGATGGAAACCCCGCAACCAAATGCGGGAACTCCCAAGCCTGCTGCCACTCAGGAACCCCCCCCTGCGGAGCATGCTCCGCAGCATGACAGCTTACAGGAAAATAGCACCATGTCCACAGGGTCGGGGGGAGGCAGTGCTGATACGAGAATTTCCGGAGTACAGGGGGCGAGCGCCACAACTTTCACGGTGACATCACCTGCCAAGGAAAAGGCTTTGTCATATAACCCTCCCCCCGCATCTCAATTTCAAAGGCTGAAGGTAACATTTGTTATCACTTTTGACGAGCAACGGGATAAAGCGTATGAAATTCTTTCGTCACATTCGAAGGGCGGCAGGGCTGCCGTAAAATCCGCCTTCGCAGCAGCGGGGATACAGTATCGTGAACAGGAGTCGGTTGCGGAGGACTATATAAGCCGACATACGGAACTTGTTTCTAAGGTGAACTCTATAAAAAGTCGCCTTTTGGATACCAATGACGAAAGTAAAATAAGTTCTCTTACAGCGGAGCTGGAGGGCATAAAGAGTTCTATAAAGAGTATTGTCGCTCTGTGTGCTGACACCATCCTTCAAATAGGCTGATATTTGTACTATAAAAGCCCCCGGATGCATATATATGTTATAAACATATGTATCTAAGGGGGCTGACCGGTGAAATATTATATTGAGGAGCGAGCGGTGGAATTCGCGAACTACATAATAGAAAACAAAACCACGATAAGAGATACTGCAAAAAAATTTAATATAAGCAAAAGTACCGTTCATAAGGACATTGTCGAACGACTTCCCAGGATAAGCACAAGCCTTGCAAAAGCCGTGAGGGTAATACTTGAGGCGAATAAATCGGAGCGGCATATAAGGGGCGGTCTTGCAACTAAAGAAAAATATATACGCCAGAAAACCGGATAAGTTTTCTGTAATTTAAAAGGAGCCTGACCGCTGTTGTCAGGTTCCTTTTAAATTATCGAAAACACCCTAATTATTCCTTCTTATAGATTTCATAGCAGTCGCACATAACAATTTTATCAGGTTTTAGAGCAAGCGGACAATTTTTTGTTTCAATGTAGTTCATACCGCATTTTTTCATAACTTTCCCTGAGTTGGGATTGTCAATATTGTGTTTAGTATATATGCGCTTAAATCCAACATTATTAAAAGCGAAATCAAGCACTTTCTTGTATACTTCCGTTACAATTCCCCTTCGCCAATATGCCTTAGAAATACAATATCTAGCCTCGGCTTCAAGAAGTTCATCATTAGGATTTAACAAACTAATTGAACCAATAATCTCGCCACAAAACTCAATCCCCCAATTATAACCGTTTTTATTTTGATATTCGCAAATCCAATCAGAAATAACAGACATTGTTACTGAAATATCTCTATGAGGTTCCCAGGTTAAAAATTTTGTAACTTCACTGTCACTAGCCCAATTTTCAAACATAGCTTCGGCGTCTCCCAAAGCAAAACGGCGTAATACTAATCGCTTAGTTTTAAGTATTTGAGTTCCAACATGGTTCAACATTTAATCTCACCTTTACTTATGAAGATGATATAAATTTTCTATATTTGCATTATAACATGTTTTCCATAAAAATCAATTCTATAACAAAAAAACACCCTTTTCGGGGTGTTCGGTTTTTGTGCCGAGATATATCGACATATTTGGCGTGCCCGGAGGGATTCGAACCCCCGACCTCATGGTCCGTAGCCATGCACTCTATCCAGCTGAGCCACGGGCACAATTATTGCAACGAGTAACATTATAGCACGAGTTTTCATAAAATGCAATATTATTTTTCATTAAATGTCCGCATTTTTGCAAAACCTAATAGATATGTACATTTTTCCTAAATGTTTTAAGATTATATGCCCCAAAACTATTCCACCTTTGGCAATACCTTTTTTGTCTTTTTTGTATAAACATCATTCGCCATGTCAATAATTAAAGCATAAGATAAATTTTTGAGGTGATGTAATGCGTACCAAATATATCTGGATTCCCTTGCTTGTTGCTATTATTTTAACCACGGCAATCACTGTTTATTCTGAAAAAGTGCGTGACGGTGTAGCCCAAAATGTTCTGCGGCTTCATGTTCTCGCCAACAGTGACGACCCTGCCGACCAAAATTTAAAACTTCGTGTGCGTGACAGGTTGCTGCGGGAGAGCGGCGAAATGTTTAGGGACAGTCAAAGCCTTGCCGACACAAGAATGATTTTAGATGAAAACCGCGAAAATCTCACCCGAGCGGCGGAGGAGGAAATTGCCCTTGCGGGGTATGACTATTCCGTCAGCATTGAAACAGGCAAATTCTCATTCCCGATAAGGCAATACGAAAATATATCACTGCCTGCGGGGGAATACGAGGCAGTGCGGGTTAAAATAGGGCAGGCAGAGGGTGAGAACTGGTGGTGCGTAATGTTTCCTCCCCTGTGTTTTGTGGATGCCGCAATGGGGGAGAGCAACGATGAATCCCTCAGTGTATTAAAGGAAAACCTCAGCGGGGAGGAGTACGCCCTTATTGCAAACGGACCGGAGGGCGGAGTAAATATCCGTTTTAAGGTTGTTGACTTTTTCAACGCATCGGTTGAAACAGTTAAAACCGCCTTTAGATAAAGAGCAACCCGAAAATATCATTAAATAGTGACATCCCGAAATTAGCCCATTGACAAAGAAAAAAGAGTTGAGAAATCGCCTCAAATGTGGTATAATAAACCCATTGGAGGCGATTTTTATGATGGGTGAAAAAGCTGCACCGTACTATTCCAACATGGGTCGCCCATCAGAAGATATATCATTAAACATGGCATACCACCTTTAGCCAAAATCGTCGACGTCGTTTTTCCGACATAAAGAGCCAGCCCCAACCATAAAAGAGAATTTTTTAGGTGTTTTTATAAACAAAAACACAGGAAGGATGTTTACATATTGTCACCTACATTAATAATTATTATTGTACTTGTTGTGGGTGTAGTGTTTATTAATGGATGGACAGATGCCTCGAATGCAATTGCAACCGTAGTGTCTACACGTTCCATGAAACCGCAAAATGCAGTATATATGGCTGCAATATTTAATTTTCTGGGTGTCCTGATAATGGCCATCATTAGCAAAAAAGTCGCATTTACAATAAGCAAGATGGTTTCTTTCGGGAATGGTCAGGAAGCACTCGTATCACTTTCTGCTGCACTGGTATCCATTATCATATGGGCGGTTGGTGCATGGTACTTTGGCATTCCCACAAGTGAGAGTCATGCATTAATTGCAGGTCTGACCGGGGCTGCAATGGCTACAGGCGGAGGTCTTGCTGCGGTCAATATGAATGAGTGGATTATAGCAAATCAAATTCAAAAAGGTTTTTCAGAGACTTTTTCTGTAAAATGGTGATAATGCATATTTGTTACCCTGATATTTATTCTAAAATCGTTTAAAATCCGTGCCCCCTGCGGGCGCTCGCACCAGGCGGCAACACCGGCAATAAAAATCGCCCTTAGCACAAAACTAAGGGCGATTTTTATTGCAAAAATGTAGGATTCTATGCATCCCATGGATATTCGTACCAATCCACTCTGCGTTAAAAATCTTGTAGTAAATACATTACAACAGCGATTTTTTGCCTTAATTGGTTCAAAAATCACACATCGCCAATTATCGAACACACCCTAACACTTAAGTTCACAGAAATTATTAAATTTGTTCATTCATTATTAGATTTGTCAATTTACATTCATATTTAGTTCATGTAAGATTTCAATATATGAAGTAGTATGGCAAAAAATGATAGTAGGAGGGAAATTATGCGTAGTAAAATCTTTTCAAAACTTTTGACGCTTATTGTGGTCATCGGTATGTTGGCAAGTGTGCCTGGTGTGCCCGTAGCGGCTGTGGGAACCCCGCCGATGGATGCAGAACCGTACATGGCTTCGGAGGACGACCTTTTGTACTTTGAGGACTTTACCGGTGATACCGAGCTTAGTGATGTAGACGGTGATTTAATGCAAGTCGGTGAGGGCGGCGGAACACTTACACTTGAGGATGGAAAGCTTGTGTTGGAACGTACCTCGACACAAACAAGCCACGACGGGTTAAGACTCTTCTTTGGGGGGGAGAGTTTTGACGGGTATTCAAACGGAAGTATTGCACTTGAGTTTGAGATGGAGCGTGAACACGCAAGAAATTTGTTTATAATTACAAGAAACGGTGGCAGTGGAAGATCGGTAAACATGACCATAGGTGCAAGCCATATTTCTGCTTGGAGTGGTTCAGAACCTCCCCAAATTACTTGGAAAGAGGATTTTTCGGCGACAGGGATGTTTAAAGTAATCCTGTTACATAACCACCAGGAAAAAACATATTCAATTTGGATTGACGGAGAAAAAATTGCAACCGACGGCACATTCAGGGATGCAAGCCCCAAACCCTTTCATGAACTGTATATATATGCGGAAAATACGGCTGCAAACAAGGTGCAGATAGACAATATCAGGGTGTACAAGGCAACCACTGCCTGGCCGTCTTATACGGAAGTTACAGGCTATGCAGAGGGTACCCCCATTTATACTGATTTTACCCTGCCGGCAGCATGGCCTGCAGGTAGTGAAAATGCACTAACATGGACAAGTAACAAACCTGAGATTGAAATTGAGGGCAATACTGCAAAGGTTGCAACCCTTCATGAGGACAGGCAAGAAAAGGTTATGCTTACAGCAACCATGGTTCGTGACGGGCAGCCCGTGTCTGCGGACTATACTGTTACACTTGCGTTTGATACAGAACCTTACTGTGCCTCTGATGACGACATTTTGTATTTTGAAGATTTTGATAATAAGTCAAATATTAGCGAGGTAGACGGTCTTCTTGAACACACCGGAGAGATGGAAAGACTGGAGATTGAGAACGGCAGGCTTGTTATGGAACGTACAGGAACGGCAGGCACTGATGGATTTAATTTGTTCTTTAAGGCTAATAAAGCGGCTATCGGGACTGGAGGTGAAAGAGTTGCGCTTGAGTTTGAGATGGAGCGTGAAGATATAAGTGCGATGATTATCAGGACATTTGGCGCTAGTCAGGCGGGGGAATTAAATATACATGCTTCACGAAATATAAATATTAGAGACGGTGGCTCGGCAGTGGTAACAGCAAAAGAAAATTGGACAGATAAGGGTCCTGTTAAATTTATAATTCTTCATGATTTTCAAAATAACACATATTCCGTTTGGTTGGACGGGGAGAGACTTGTACATAATGTAGGTTTTAGAAACGAGGGGTTAACGGGTTTTCGATATTGGCGTATTTATATGGAAGCAAACAATCAAAACACAATATATATCGACAATGTTAAGGTATATAACGCAACCCTTAAAATGGGCGGCATAGTGGAGGAAGAGTTTGAAACGCTTAAAGAAGCAGGCTTTGCGGCGTTCTCAAATGAGGAACGGACGGCCGTGTCCGATAACCTTTTCGTGCCGACAGGGTACCAGTCGGACATTACATTTTCAAGCAAAAACGGCTTGGTTTCGGCTGACGGAACGGTAAACCTTCAAAAGGAAAGCGCGGACGATGTTGTAACGGTCACCATCTCTCAGGGCGAGCATGTGAGAACTCTTGAATATCCGATTACAATTTTATCGGCAATGGCATTCGAGGGAATAAGCTTTGAGAACCCTCATCCGATTGCAGGGCAAAACTATGCCACACTTAATATTTATTCAAGAAATAACGAAAGCTATGAAGTGGCATTTATTGTTGCAGCTTACGAGGGAAATAGGCTTTTAGATATTTCGGTGGTGCCCTGTACGGTGACGCCTAAGGATGTGGGAGAGGACAATTTTGTAACAAAGGTGGATATAGAAAGTGTGACAGGTGATACAAAGGTTAAGGCTTTTCTGTGGGATTCGTTTCAAACAATGCGCCCCATAGAAGAAGTTAACGAGAACAGCCAGTAAGCGGGTCATAATAATTTTGAAGGAAAGCATGAAAAAATAGTAAACTTGTGCATATGCTTTATGATGTTGTGGGGGATGTTGTAAAATACATCCCGCCCATAATCGCTGGGAATGTCGGCGGCTTTGGCTTTTCTGGCCATAGAGCAACATTCCCAGCCCTCGCACAAGGGATATGGGTACATTTATGCCGGATGATACGGTCACATTTCATCAGTTTTTTCGAATAATTCCTCAATTGCTACATTTAAAACCTTTGACAATCCGTACAACTCTATATCCGTAACGGTTCTTGATTTGTCCTCAATTCGTGAAATAGAACCTCGGCATATATAAACCGCCAAAAGCTCAAGCTGGTCCGACAACTGTTGCTGGCTAAGCTTATTTAACCTCCTAAATTTTTTAACATTGCTTCCTACCATGTTCATAGAAGAACCATCAATAATCCGCCCCATATTTTTACACACTCCTCAATATTTGTCTTGACATAGGACAAATATTATGATAATATACTAACAAAAAAGGACTGTCTTATAACAAGACAATACTAAATTTTTTAGTAAGGGAGGGTAGTCGCATAGTATTGGATGCCGAGCAATAATTAAAAATATCAATTCTTTTATGTTTTTCAGTATAATATATTGAAAGTTTCAATAAATTTTGTTATAATAGTTATTAAAGATGCATAAAGGAGTTGGTTTTAGCGGAGTGAAACAGTCTGCATTTGTAGAAAGATGGGCAGGACTTTCGGGCGGTACATAAGGTTATTTATCTTAATTGGGTGACGTGGTAAGATGTGTATGTAAAATAATCGATTTATCGTAGTCTAAAATAAAAAATGATAGGAGGAACATTATGTACAGTAAAAGATTTTTAAAAGTAATGACAGTTGTTGTGACCATTGGAATGCTGGCGGGTCTTTTTGGGGTGCCGATATCGGCTTCGGAAGGGTCTCCGTTTGATGCGGAACCGTATATGGCTTCTCAGGATGACCTTTTGTACAGCGAAGATTTTGACGGGAAGACGGAGCTTGGCGAGGTAAACGGAACTTTAGCTCAAGAGGGTGCCGGCGGCGGAACACTTACACTTGAGGACGGAAGGCTTGTACTTGAACGCACAAGCACCGCATCTAATCATGACGGCTTTATACTAAACTTTGGGGCTGACTATGTAGGCGAAAATATTGCGGTGGAGTTTGAGATGCAGCGGGAAAAAAGCACTCCTATGGTTGTCTTAACAAGGTCGGGCGGTACTCAAGCCATGCAAATGCAAGTTATTAACCGTTTGGGCGGTCAACAGCGTAATTTGATGCTGTGGAACGGCTCTGTATCAACTGATACAGAGGATGTAATAGAAAATTTTGATACACTGGAGCCGTTTAAAGTAACAGTCCTCCACAACACCACAGCGAGAACCTATTCGGTATGGGTGGATGGGGTGAAGGTTGCAGAGAATTTTGGGTTTAGAGGCAGTGTCAGCAACATCAACAATTTACGGCTGTACCTTGAAGCTGCCGTCACCAATAAGGTTTACATAGACAATATTAAGGTGTATAAAGCGACAACCCCATGGCCGGGATATGACGTTGTTACAGGTGCAGCCGAAGGCACACCTGTTTATGCTGATTTTGCCCTGCCGGCAGCATGGCCCATAGGCAGCGAAAACACCCTTACATGGACAAGTGACAGCCCGGAGCTTGTGATCGACGGCAATATGGCAAGGGTTACTGCTATTTATGAGGACAGGCAAACAAACGTTGTGCTGACGGCAACCACGGTTCGTGACGGGGGAACTGTGTCTGCGGACTACAATGTAAAAATAGGCTTTGATTTAAAACCCTTCTGCGCCTCGGAAGACGATGTTTTGTATTTTGAGGACTTTGAGGGCAAAACCGAAATCAGTGAAGTAAACGGCAGTTTAGTGCAAAATGGTGTAGGCGGGGGAACTCTTAAAATTGAGGACGGAAGGCTTGCGCTAACGCGTACATCAACTGAGAGTAACCACGATGGGTTTAACTTGTATTTTGAAGGCTCAAGCTTTGCGGGATATTCCGATGATAATGTTGTGCTTGAATTTGATATGGCACGTGAGGGGCTGTCAAACATGATTCTCACAACCCGTAATGCTCAATCAATGCATATGAACGTAGGCGGCAACGGACAGAACATCAGAATGCTTGGTTTAACATCGGGTACCGTAACACAGAAAACAGGTTGGGATGATTTGGGCCCGTTTAAATTTACAATCCTATACAACTTTACCGAGCAGACATCATCAGTCTGGATAAACGATGAGCTGATAGCATATAAATTTGATTTCAGAAACGCTAGTATACCAAGCTTTAAGGAATTGTATGTATATTTGGAAAGCTCTGCTCAAAACACTTTGTATTTTGATAATTTTAAGGTTTACAATGCAACCCTTAAAATGGGGGACATAGTGGAGGCGGAATATAAGGCGCTTGAAGAATCGGGTTTTGCGGCATTTTCACATAATGAACAGACTGCTGTGACCGAAAACCTTTTCATACCCGAAGGATACGAGTCGAATATTACATTCTCAAGTAAAAACGGTTTGGTTTCGGCTGACGGAACGGTAAATTTACAAAGAAAAAGTGCCAGTGATGTTGTAACGGTCACAATTTCTCAGGGCGAGCATGTGAGAACTCTTGAATATGATATAACTATTTCGTCCGCAATTGCGATTG
>CAZNYY010000058.1:0-9874 GCA_964577335.1 uncultured Oscillospiraceae bacterium
CCAACCCGGCTGATTTTTTTTCCTTCTATTAATATATAGCCGCTTTGAATTACCTCATCCTCACAGGTTATAATTTCTGCATTTTTAATAAGAAGCATATGCCCTCCGTCATTCAAAAAGATATCTCGCCACGGACATTGCGGCTATTGCACCGTCAGCAGCTGCGGTAATTACCTGTTTAAGAGGTTTTGCCTTTATATCCCCCGCAACAAAAACGCCTTCTATACTGGTTTGCATATCTTCATCCGCCAGCACATATCCTTCCGCATTTTTTTCAAGCCCTTCGCAAAGCTTCGCCTGCGGGTCGGTGCCAATACCTACAAACAGCGCCGCAACATTAACCCTTGTAACTTCACCCGTTTTTTTGTTTATCACGCCGATACCGTCAAGAACACCGTCCTTTTCAAACAATTCCACAACCTCACAACTTAAAAGCGGCTCAATTTTTTCATTTTCAAATATCTGCGAATGATAAATCTTGTCCGCCCTAAGCTCATCCCTTCTATGGATAAAATAAACTTTTTTTGTGTACCTGCTTAAAAACAATGCATCCTCGGTCGCAGTGTTTCCTCCGCCCACTATGGCAACTTCCTTGCCTCCGAAAAATGCCCCGTCACAGGTGGCACAATAGGACACACCATACCCCCTTAACCTTTTTTCGTTTGGCAGTCCAAGTTCCCTCGGCACAGCACCTGTTGCCACTATCAATGTTTTCGCCCTATACTCCCCGCTTAGGGTTTTAACAACCTTTTCCTCACCCTCGCAGCTTATCTCCAAAACCTCGTCATACACAAATTCAAGCCCAAATCTTTTGGCCTGCGCCTCCATCCTCATAGAAAAATCCGCCCCCGAAATCCCCTCCGGAAACCCAGGAAAATTCTCAATCTCACTGGTGGTTGCGGCCTGCCCGCCCGAAAAGGCCTTTTCTATCAAAATAGTGTCAAGTCCGCTTCTTTTCGCATATATTCCGGCAGTAAGCCCCGCAGGACCGCCCCCTATTATAATTAAGTCCTTCACCTTATCACCTCTTACATGTTTTTACCAATATATACTCTTTTCAGTAAAATGTCAACTAATTTTTACAACATCTTCTTATGCCAAGGATATCGCCCTCATAATAACCGGAAGAGTTTCTTTGTATATTTTCGGCAAATCCCTCTCGGGAAGGGGGTTTTTCCCCTCTCCTATTTCTATTGTGTAACCGGGTTTCCCAAATTCTTTTATAAACCAGTCCTTGTACCCGCCGTATGATGCAATCCCCGTCGGGTGCATCAATTTGAAAACCGAACATTCTTCCATGCTTTTTGCAATATCCCTCGCCCTGCCCGACGCCATACCCTCAAAATCATAAAATATTTCTCTCCCCTGAGAATGGAGTGCTATCACCATATCGAACTTGCAAATGCGTGTAAAATCCGCCACACAGCGCGACTCCGGTTCACTTTCCGGCGCCTCTCCGCCGTATCGTGTGGGACCCGGTCCGTATATTCCGTTTTCAGGTTCTAATGCCTTTGCCCGCTCCCAAAGGGCGTTGTAATTGTGATTTAAATCCACACCCCTTGCATTTGCCTGCCACACATTTTTGTACGGTTTTCCGCCGCAGACAGCCCGCTCAACCCCGTCGGGGTTCACCATGGGAACAATGTATATCGACTTCTCGTTTAAAAGTGTTATAAGGTCGTACCCCAAGAGATATCCATTCTTGTTTTTTAGTACATCCTTGGCAAACCTCATCAAAAACTTAGAAGTAAGCCACTCCAAACCGTGGTGAGCGCCGTTTAAAAAAACCTTCGTGTCGCCCTCGCCAAGCTTTATATAATAAAGCTTTCGCCCTTCAACACTTTGCCCTATCACACCCGTGAGGGTGTCCATCGTGTCAATATCCGCCCGCAACTTTTTATAATTATAGCCCATATCAATTCTCCTGTTCAATAAAGATTGAAGCCGTAACCGGCATCCCTCTTTATATCTATATTCCAGAATCCCTAGGGCTTTACTACTTTTTTAACCAGCACCTTATATTCATCATATCCAAACAGGGTATTGATAGCGTCAATCAGCGCATTAGCGGAAATCCTCACAGGCAGTGCCATTTCACAGGCAAGCCGTTTTCTGTTTTGTGCGCTGTTTGGGGCGCCGCTCAGTCCGTCCTCAAAAAAATCAACCTTTGTCACTCTTTTGACGGAGGGAACCTCATTATTGTTCCCGTCAAATTTACAACCTGCCGATTTAAGCGCATTTATAATAACCTCTGCCTCCATCCCCTCAACACCTAAAAGCCCTTCCTTCGAGGGTTTTCTCTTGCGCCTTTCCTTGCCGAATATACTGGGAACATATGCGTGCCTTACAACCCCTTCGGCAACACAGCTTTTAATATGCGAACGGATTAAAAACCCAGCACGGTCTGAGTCTGTCAACACAACTATCCCACATTTTTTCGCAAGCTTTTTTATATACTCCATTTTTTCATTGTTTTGGAACAGGTCAAACCCGTCTGTCGCAACAACCAGAGCACTTACAATGCTTTGCAGCTTTATCTTGTCTGCCGTCCCTTCAACAATTATCGCCTCAGCAATTTCCATCCCATTCTCCTTTATACATAGAAAAGGGGAGGGTTCCCCCTCCCCGAAAAACATCAGTCCTCTGTTTCAATTAACCCGTAATTTCCGTCATGGCGCTTATAAACCAAATTTGTTTCATCCGTCACTGCATTTCTAAACAAATAAAACTCATGCCCCAGCAAATTCATCTGCAAAATAGCTTCCTCGGCGCTCATAGGTTTTATTGAATGCCTTTTTGTTCTTACAATCTTAAACTCTTCTTCCTCACGAACATCCACATCATTTTCCATTGCTTTTAGGAATGCACCGTCACGAAGTTTTTTCCCAAGACGAGTTTTATTTTTTCGTATCTGCCTTTCAATTATGTCCCCCACTTTGTCAATAGCGGCATACATATCACTGTTTGACTCCTCCGCACGATAAATCATACCCCCGTGATGGATTGTGGTTTCAATAATTTGCCGCCCTTTTTCAACCGATAGGGTTACCTGTGCCTCAGCATTGTCATCAAAAAACTTTGAAAGCCTACCAATCTTTTTGTTTATTACATTTTTCAAAGCTTCCGTGACCTCAATTTTTCTTCCTGTAATAATTATTTTCATATTACCACTCCCCCTTTATATATTGTGAGGCTGTATATATAATATATACCTCACTTTTCACTTTTATAAACACTAAATAATAACTGTTTTATGTCTTGCCACATGGCAGTTTATATTTACCGCCACGGGAAGCCCCGCAATATGCGTCGGGTATGTTTCTACATGAACCGCCAAAGCCGTTATGTCACCCGAAAAACCCTGCGGACCTATGCCGAGGGCATTTATTCTCTTTAGAAGTTCCCCTTCCATGTTGCTATAATACGGGTCAGGGTTAGGACACCCTAAATCCCTTGTCAGTGCGTGCTTTGCAATTATTGCCGCCTTCTCCATTGTGCCGCCTATTCCCACACCCACAACTATCGGGGGGCAAGGGTTTGCACCTGCATTTTTAACTGTTTCAACCACAAAATCCAAAACCCCTTCGTACCCGTCCGACGGGGTTAGCATTTTCAGCGCACTCATGTTCTCACTGCCAAAACCTTTGGGAGCAATGGTGATTTTTATTTTGTCACCTTCCGCAAAACTAAAATGAATAACGGGAGGGGTGTTGTCACCCGTGTTTTTCCGCCTTAGCGGGTCATCTACTACGGACGCACGCAAATACCCTTCCGTGTAGCCCCGCCGCACCCCCTCGCCAATCGCCTTTTCAATATTCCCCTGTATCGTAACGCCCGTGCCTATTTCAACAAAAAATACCGCCATCCCCGTGTCCTGACAAACAGGCACACCCTCGTCTTTTGCAATTTGTGCATTTTCGGAAAGGCAAGCCAAAATGCTTTTTCCGACAGCTGAACTTTCTCTGCCGTGCGCCTCATTAAGCGCATTTATTATGTCCTCCCCTAAATTACAGTTTGCGTCAACACACATATTTTTTACAGTGTCGATTATTTCCTGTTCTTTAATTATCCTCATTTTCCGAAAACCCCAACTTTTCTCTTACAATATACAACGGTCTTCCCTTACATTCATCATAAATCCTGCCTATATAGCTGCCCACAATACCCAAAATAATCAAAGTTATCCCTTGGAAAAACAGGTTTACCGCCAAAATTGATGCCCAACCCTCCATAGTTGCATGGCCCGTAAGCTTTTGAACTATAACAACAATCAGGTATAAAAACGCAACACCCGAGATCAAAAAACCCGTGTATGTGGCAAGCTTTAGCGGCTTGTACGAAAACGAGGCTATGCCGTCCGACGCAAATTTAATCATTTTGCGAAGGGGGTACTTTGTCTCCCCCGCAAAACGTTCGTCCCGAACATAGGGCACGCCGCATTGCCTAAACCCAACCCAGCTTACAAGTCCTCTTACATACCTGCTTTTCTCCGTAAGCCCCCGCATAACATCACAAACCTTGCGGTCTATAAGCCGAAAATCCCCCGTGTCAACAGGTATGTCAACATTTGTCATGCTCCTAAGAAACCTGTAAAACATCTTTGCGGTTACCTTTTTGAAAAAGGTTTCACCCTTTCTTTTAATCCTCTGCCCATACACCACTTCATAGCCTTCGCGCCATTTTTCAATCATCTGGGGTATTACCTCGGGGGGGTCTTGCAAATCCGCATCAATCACAACAATTGCCTGACCCTCGGCATTGTCCATCCCGGCGGTTATCGCTATCTGATGCCCGAAATTTCTTGAAAAGCTGATTAGGCGGCAGTTTTTGTCACTCTCGACTATTTTTGATGCCATTTCATATGTTCTGTCACGGCTGCCGTCGTTTACAAAAATAATTTCATATGAGGTTCCCGTTTCATCCATCACCCCTTTAAGCCTTTTATGGCTTTCGGCAATTACCTCCTCCTCATTATAAAGCGGAACAACTATGGAAATATCCCTCAATTATATCCCTCCTAATAAGATAGTACCCAACTGTCAAACCATTTTAAATTATCTAAAACATAGGTTTTATCCACAGGCATTCCTGACATTATAGGGTAAAACATTATAAACAACAAAAGTGTTAAAACAAGGTACGCCACAACATATCTTTTTGCGTAAAAAAGTTTTTCTGTCATAAGTTTAACCACATATCCCATCGCCAGTATTACAAAGGGAATGCTTGCAAAAAAGTGATATATAAACACGGTTCTGCCGATAAGCGCCCATGGCAGGTATTGTGACATAAGCCCAACCGTTATAAATGCCGCCTCTTTTTTCTTTTTAGTAAGCCATTTGCCCATTACAAACAATGCCGCCGCACTGCCGCCCCACCAAACAGCGGGGTTGCCCAAAGCTACAATACTTGAAATCTTGCCCGCCGTAAGCCCTTCCGTGCCCCCGTAATACCATATCGGTCGGTACATGACGGGCCACAGATAAAAGTCAGACGAGAATGGGTGTCCCTCGGCAAGGTCGGCATGGTAGGTGAACATATATTTCTGGTTATCCAAAAATATTGTAAATGCATTCTTTGAAGGCTCTGCCAAAAAGTAAGGGATGTATGACGCAAAATATATAACCGACGGCACGCCCACAAAAAACAGCACGCACCATAAACAGGTTTTTATAATCTCGGCCTTTGGGGTGCGCCTTTTGTACAGTGCCGCAACAAACAGCACCGCAAGCCCCGCTCCCGCATATGCGCCAATCCATTTTGACGCTATGCCAAGCCCGAAGGATGCACCGCATAAAAGCAGTACCAACAATGATTTTTTATACGGCAACTCATCCCTGTCCGAGTCAAAATAAATATACATAAAATAATACATTAATATTATAAAGAAAACCCCGTATGTATCTATGGTTGCAATCCTTGTCTGCGTAAAATGCATAAAATCCAGTGCCATGAAAAGCATTACCGATGTTGCCGCAAAAGTGTTTTTAAACATTCTCTTGCCGAACATATACATAAGCGGCAACATTAATACACCGAAAAGCGTTCCAGAAAACCGCCAGCCGAACGGGTTCATGCCAAACATTTTTATGCCCGCCGCAATTATAATTTTGCCAAGCGGCGGATGCGTTATCTCGTACGGCCATATGCCCTCTACATGCTCATACGCTGTTCTTGCATGGTAAATTTCATCAAAATATGTTCCGTTTAAATATGAGATGCTGTCGGGTACCAAATTCTGTTCATCAAAAAGTTCTTTGTCCGCATATGCCATTTTAAGCGGTGCCTTACTTCCCTGCTCAAAAAATGCCACTTCAAAAATCTCCGTGTCGGAAGATGCGGGGCGTATCCCAAAAAACCTTGCCTCGGTCGAAAACTCCTGCCGCCCCCATCTAAAGCAGGGTCCCGCATCAAATACCGTAACCCGCTCCCAGTCACTGCCGTCCATTGATGATATAAGCTCAATTTCACCCGTTCCCAGCCCCTTGTAATAAAGCATTTCGGAAACGGTTCGCACCTCTCCCAAGTCCGCCACAGCCCCCGTCCTCTCATTAAAATCAAACGAGGTTTGAGGCGCATTTATATCACCCAAATTGGAAAACGCCAAAACAGCATATGCCACGGTTACAACAGCCATAATCAAGGTGTCTTTGCGGGTTATACGCTTGTTGGGTGTCGGAAAAATTTCCGCTTTTTTTATTTTAATCCCACCGTACATGGAAAAACCCAAATAAACCGCATACAGTGTTGTAATCAGCCCCAAAAGGCTTACTACCACCAAAAAAAGGTCATCAGGCTGAATGTGGTACACTCCGTTTTGGGAATTAATATAAACATAGCCCACGTTCAGGTAATGGAGCATGGACAAAACACTCCATGTAATAAGAATTCTCTTGTCACGGCGGAAAACATATGCAAGAATAAACAGTGCCATGGCGGGGAACAAATACCGCTCGTGCATTTTTCCCGCAAGCATGAAAAATACCGTGCCCAAAAGCCCGCTGCAGTAGAAATACCTTGACTTGTCCTTCCCCCTCATAAAAATTACGGATGCGACCGCCACCGTAATTATAATGCCCACATTGCTCCAAAACGAATATGTTGCAAAGAAAAACCTATCGGACATATCCTTGAAATTCCCGCCCGCCAGTGCAAAAAGATTAAATCCGTTTAAAGATGCGTAAGGGTACGAGGCGAGGGTTTCCGTGTAAAGCTCATATATAAACATAGGCGGCTTTCTTACCAAAAACGGCAGAGCGCCCAAAATAAATACCCCAAATATAATGCCCAGGCATTTAAAAAATTCCGTCCACCAGTTTTTTTGGCTTTTAAAATTCACAAGCTTGTCCGCAAATGCCAACAGAAAAATCGGCGCAAATACAAGTGCCTGCGGTTTTATAAGCAGTGCAACCGCATATAGTGCCGAACTTTTTTTATACTGTTCTTCCGCAAGAAAATAAATGGAAATAACAAGGGGAAGTGCAAAAACCGCATCCACCTGTCCCCAAACCGCCGAGTTTATGATAACAGCGGGGTGCAGCATATAAAGCGCCGCAGCAGCGGCTGCAAAACTTTTGTTTTTTAACACTTTTTGGGCTGCAAAATATATGAAAAACCCTGTTAGTATATCACAAACCATTGCGGGCAACTTGATAAGAAACAAGTTTATGCTTTGGGGCAGACCGCTAAACATATTCCTAACCACGCCCACTATACCTAAAGTGTATAAATACCCGGGCGGGTAATCACAAAAAACATCGTCAACATAAAACCCTGCGGGTCCATGCTCCGCCATCATGCCCGACCATGCGCCAAAACAATTTACATCCACCTCATACCCCGATGTATTCAATGATAAAATAATGCGCACCGCCACGGCCAAGGTTACCGCAGCCGCAAAATCAGCATTCGAGCTTCGGGGCAGCTGTCCCCTGTCACGAATTATGGAGAAGTAAACAAAGAGGGTAAACGCAACCGAAATTGCCGCCCAAGTATACAGAGGTATCATTTTGCCCCACCTTTCCACGGTTTATTAAGCCCTAATTATGATTATACCACAAACTCCCTGTTTTTTTAACTAATTTTTTCGATTTTGTGATAAAATTTCCGCACAAAGAGTTATAATACCTGTTTTCGGCTCCGTTCTGCCGGATTTAAGGTCATAATCTGCCTCTTTTAGAAGGGATATCGCCCCTTTTAAATATTCACTGTCAAGTCCCCTTGCAAAACCCGCAAATTTTTTCGCCAAAAACTCCTGCGGCACTCCAAGTGATTTTGCGGTTACCGCCGCGCCTTCTTCCAGCAGCAGTTTCGCCCTGTATGTGCTCAAAACCGATGACGAGAGGATGTACAAAAGCATTACCGGCTCACGTCTCATCTCAAAAAGCTCATTCAAAGCGCTCATCGCCTTTTGGTTATGCCCCGAAAGCACCGCATCCGTCCAAAGATATTCCTTGGTAAAAAGGGTTTCGCTTACAAGGCTGTCAATGTCCTCCCTTGTTATTTCTTTTTTTCTTGCGGCGGCTGATACAAGGCTTTTAACCTGTGTTGAAACATTGTACATATCCACGCCCGTCATGTCCAGTAAATATTCCATATCGGTGGAGGATATATTTATCTTGTCCCTTGAAAGCATTTTCCCGACCCATGCCCGTATATCACCCCTGCTTCGGGGCTTAAAATCCACCGAAAGGCATACCTTTGCAAATGCTTTGTATGCGGCATTTCTCCTGTCAAAACTGTCCTCGTAGGCAATGATGTATGTCCAGGGCGGCAAATCGGAAAAAACATTTTTCCAAATTTCACGTCCCCCCGCTCCCGCTTTGAAAAGCCCCGTTTCTTTTAGCAGTAAAAGCTTCGCATCCCCCGTAAGAGGCGGCGTGTATACAGCACCCATAATCTCGTCCCCGGTAAATGCGTCCGATTCGAACTTTATCATATCAAACTCGGAGCCATCTCCCACCAATCTCCCCGAAAGCTCGTTTAGATAATGATTTTTCAGGTAAGCTTCTTCACCGTAAAAATGAAAGCACTTTGAAAAATCCCCTGTTTTAAATTGTTCTTTAAGCTTATTGTAACCCATATACCGCACTCCTTTGCAGCCTGTAATCTGTTATTCGGTTTTTTGACAGGCGAAATATTATCGTACCGTTTAGGTCAGACCTTGGGGTTATAATCCCCCTGTCTTGATACCTCTCCATTACCTCGTCCGCAGGATGACCGTAAAAATTAATCCCCGTAGTAACAACGGCGTATTTTGGGTTTACCGCATCAATAAACTCCGCCGAACTTGAGGTTTTCGAGCCGTGATGCGGCACCTTTAAGATAACCGCCCCAATGTCAACACCCGACCTCATTAAAAGCTCCTCCCCGTCATGGGTTATATCCCCCGTGAAAAGCACATTATTTTTTCCGTACCTAAATAAATACACAAGCCCATTGTTTTCGTCAATTTCATCAACGGCATCTATGGCAAGTATTTTTGCCCCGCCCGCCTCCAAAATATCCATATCCCCTATGTATCCGACCTTTGTTCCCGAGGAAAGTGCCGCCTCCCAAATTTCATCCTTTAAATCCGTTTCCATCACACCCTCGGGCAAATAAATTGTTTTTATGTACCCCTCATTTAAAAGTCCGACATATGCCTTGCAGTGGTCCGCATGATAATGGGTTATGAGGGCTGCATCTATTTTGTTTATCCCCTGCATTTTTAAAAACGGTGCCACGGTTTTGCCCGCCACATCATAGGTTTCACTGCCGCCGCTGTCAATCATTATAGTGCTGCTGCCAACCCTTATTACAGCACAGTCGCCATTGCCCACATTTACAAATATAATCTGCGCCGCACCCATTGCAAGACTTATTATTGCCGCAG
>CAZNYY010000059.1:0-9470 GCA_964577335.1 uncultured Oscillospiraceae bacterium
GTGCAAAATGCTGCCTGATGACGCTCCTCAAAAAGAGATATTTATAAATGCAAGGGATGCGATGATGAAGGCCCTTATTGAAAAATGTGCCAACCGCTCGAACCCGGAGGTGGACGGGCTTATTTGTCATGTGACGGGTGCCCTGCCGCAAGGGTTTGGCATAGATGCTATTGCCGTATACGGTGATTATTTTTACCTTGAGGCGCTTATGCGCTATAAAAACCCAGACTGGAAAAAATACTGGTAGGCAACCCAAGACGCAGGTTTTGCGGTACTCTTAAATATATTTCAAAACAATGGGGCATATTTAAAAAAGCATATGGATCCCCAAATATGCTCTGTTATTACTATTTTAGGATGGAAAGGCTGTGAAATTTATGAATTTAAAGGCGGAAAAATACCGTTCTTACTTAATCGATAATGTTATGCCCTTTTGGCTTAACTACGGACTGGATAAGGAAAATGGCGGTTTTTTTACTTGCCTTGACAGAAAAGGCGAATTGTTTTCAGAGGATAAATCAGTGTGGTTTCAAGGGCGGGGAACATGGATCTTTTCAAAGCTTTACAACGATGTGGAAAAGAACCCTGCTTATTTGCAGGCCGCCAAGCTTGGATACGATTTTTTGAAAAAATGCTTTGATTCCGACGGAAGAATGTTTTTTATTGTGACTAAGGATGCAAGACCCATCCAAAAACGCAGATATTATTTCAGCGAAACCTTTGCCGCCATTGCCTGTGCGGAATATTATACGGCATCGGGGGATGAGGAAGCGTTACAGCTTTCAAGAAAAGTTTTTGATTTATTGTTATATCTTTATAAAAATCCATCGGCATTAAAGCCTAAATTTAACCCGGAAACCGTTAAAATGAAGGGTTTGGCAGCACCCATGATATTGCTGTCAACGGCTCAGGTGCTAAGAACACATGATAAGGAATTTGAAGGGAAATATGACGATTTTATATCGGGACTGATGGAAGAAATTTTAAACGGAGGCTACTTTCGGCATGGACACCTTTTTGAAAATGCACCGCCCGATGGAGGACCCAAGGGACGGCTGATAAACCCCGGACATGCAATTGAGGCATCATGGTTTTTGGCGATTGAGGCGAACCGAAGAAATGACGAACAAGCCCTAAAAAAGGCGCTGGAGATTTTGGATGCCTCTTTGAATATAGGTTGGGACAGGGAGTATGGCGGACTTTTTTCGTTTGTGGATTACGAGGGCAGACCCCCCGAGCAGCTTGAATGGGACATGAAGCTTTGGTGGCCGCACACAGAAGCGATGATTGCAACTGCACTTGCATGGCGAATAACCAAAGAGGAAAAATATAAGATTTGGTTTGAAAAGATTGAGGATTACAGTTTTGATAAATTTAGTGACACGCAGTATGGCGAATGGTATGGGTATTTGCATAGGGACGGAAGTGTATCAAACACCTTAAAAGGCAATTTGTTTAAAGGACCGTACCACTTACCTCGTGCCCTTATACTTCTGACGGATATTCTTGGCAGGGAAGATATGGGGCAGGGTTATTTTCCCCTGTAATATATGCAGCGGCTGAAAATTTCGGGCGGCATGATTTTTTATGCCATGCCGTCCGGTGTATAATCTTTGCACAAATGCGCCCTCAAATATCCCCTGTCGCTTGAAACCGATTCGGCATAAAAACCGCAGCCGTAGTAAAATCGCATGAGGGAGGACACCTTTGAGGCGGTGTGAAGGCACAGTTGTTTCACGCCCGATTTAATCATATGTTCATCAACAGACGACATAAGCGCACGTCCTATGCCGTTTTTTTGAAAATCACACAGAACGCCAAAACGGCTTAAATATGCCGTGGAGTCCTTTATATCTATTCTTAGGGAGCCTGCGGCACGCCCGCCTGAGAATGCAATAAATACATTTTTATTCTCAATATCCCCGATAATATCCTCAAGGGTTTCATTCAACGCCGCAAGGTTATCGCCCGTGCCCGCATTTTTGGCGTAAACAGCAAATGCCTCGTCGGTAATTTTCTTTATATCACCCGCATCATCACCTGTTGCAAGGCGAACAATCACTTTTTCTTCCATAATTCCTCCTAACCCATCAGCATTGCCATTACGGCTTTTTGTGCATGCAGGCGGTTTTCTGCCTCGTCAAACACCGCCGATGCAGGTCCGTCTATAATTTCTGCCGAAACTTCATACCCACGGTATGCAGGCAGACAATGCAGGAAAATTGCATCTTTAGCGGCATATCCAAACAGTTTTTCATCAACACGATAATGCCCGAATATTTTTATGCGCTCTTCCTTTTCCGCCTCCTGCCCCATGCTGCACCATGTATCGGTATAAACAACATCGGCACCGCTTACCGCCTCCACAGGGTCGTGGGTTATAGTTATTTTCGAGCCGATTTTATCGGCGTTACCGATAGCATTTTCAACAACTTTTTTATCACAAATATACCCCTTCGGACTTGCAACCGCAATGTCCATGCCCACCTTGGAGCAACCGTACAAAAGCGAATGTGCAATGTTGTTGCCATCGCCGACATAGGCGAGTTTCAGTCCCGCAAGCTGTCCCTTTCTCTCTTCAATTGTCATAAGGTCCGCTAAGATTTGGCAGGGGTGCAAAAGGTCAGTCAAACCGTTTATTACGGGTATACTGCTGTGTTTTGCAAGTTCTATCACATCTTCATGTGAAAAAGTGCGTATCATAATACCGTCAAGATAGCGTGAGAGTACGTTTGCGGTGTCATATATCGTTTCCCCCCGCCCAAGCTGTATATCATTTGAACTTAAAAACAGCGCACTTCCGCCCAGTTGATACATTCCAACCTCAAAAGAAACCCGTGTACGGGTTGAGGATTTTGAAAAAATCATCCCCAGGGTTTTGCCCTTTAAAATATGGTGGGTGATACCCTTTTTGTTTTCGTCCTTTAGTTTCTTTGCAAGCTTTAATATTTCAAATATTTTATCTGTACTGATATCATGCAGGCTGATTAAATCCTTCATTTTATATCAATCCCTTCACTTAAAGTATCGGCAAGCGCCGTAACAAACAAATTTATATCTTCCTTCGTCACAATAAGAGGAGGAAGTATTCTAAGGGTGTCGCCCCCGGCACAGCCCACCAAAAACCCTTTTTCAAATAGATGTTTTTGAACACTTGGGGCGTTTTCCATAGCAATGCCAAGCATAAGCCCCCTGCCTCTTACCTCTGAAATGCCGGGGGTTTCCAAAAGTCTGCTTTTAAAGTATGTACCCATAGCATCCGCATTTTCAACTAATTTTTCTTTTTCCAAAACATCAAAAACAGCAAGGGCTGCGGAACAGGCAAGGGGATTGCCGCCAAAGGTGCTGCCGTGGTCACCGAGTTCAAAGGCTGCAACGTTTTCCCTTGCACAAAGTGCGCCTATCGGAACACCGCCGCCGAGTGCCTTTGCAAGAGTGAATATATCGGGTTTTATCGGCGTGTGTTCGTAGCCCCACATTTTACCGGTTCTGCCCATACCCGTCTGTACTTCATCACAAATTACCAAGATATCGTTTTCTCGGCAAATTTCATAAACTTCTTTTATATATTCGTTGTCAACCGGATAAACCCCGCCCTCACCTTGAATGGGTTCAAAAATAACAGCCGCCGTTTTTTCATCCACCGCATTTTTAAAAGCATCAATATCATTTATTTCAATATGCGAAAACCCGGGTGTCAGCGGCGCATATGGTTTTTGATATTTTTCCTGCCCTGTTGCCGCCACGGTTGTCATGGTTCTGCCGTGGAAGGAATTTTTAAGTGTTATAATTTTATATCTGCCGCTGCCTTTTTTATAATGATAAATCCTTGCAAGTTTTATTGCGCCCTCATTTGCCTCTGCCCCTGAATTTGCAAGGAAAACCTTGTCGGCACACGAATTTTCAACAATCTTTTTGGCAAGTGCCGCCTGACCCTCAACATAATACAGAGAGGAAGTGTGCAAAACCTGCTCAGCCTGATTTTTGATTGCATTTACCAAAACAGGATGCGAATGCCCTAAAACACTTACGGCTATACCCGCAAAAAAGTCATAATACATTCTGCCGTCGGTGTCATAAAGCTTAACCCCACTGCCCTTTTGGAAGCAGACAGGAATTCTTTCCCCAAACGTATTCATATAATATTTTTTGTCGTCAGACATAATTTTTTTCAAAACCATAATAATCTCCATTCCGCAGGATGCAAGCATCCCAACAAAGTATTTGTATAATTATAAAGCATTTTGAAAAAATATGCAAGCGTTTATTGCAAAAAATTTGCCGCCCATAAAATGAGCGGCAAATAGTGCATGAAACTACATTTTTGAAACCCTTGCACCAAGCGCACGGCACAAGTCAAGCCCCGCATCGTCCGGCATCTCATTTATAATAAGTCCTTCGCCATCAAGCAAAGTGGCGTCTGCCTCCCGAACTCTGTCCTCCCAATCTCTCATCCATTCGCCATCCCCCCAACCGTACGAGCCAAACAGTGCAATGTTTTTGCCTTTTATATTACCCTCAAGTTCGGCGAAAAACGGTTCAAACTCGTACTCCTCCAAAACCTCTGACCCTGCCGGAGGGCAACCAAGAATTAGATTGTCATATTCCTTTGCAGCATTTGCCGATATGGACGAAACCTCAAACAAAGGAATTTCTTGCCCTGCGAAACTTGCGCCCTCCGCAATGGCATGTGCCATGGCTTCGGTGTTGCCCGTACCGCTCCAATAAATTATTACAGATTTCCTCATAATAATCTCCATTCCGCCGCCCCGCCCCGGCACAAATAGTAATGAAAACTCTCTTATCGCGGGGCCGCAAATGATAAGAGATTATTTCGTGCATCGTCATTTCGGCTTTGCCAAAAATTTTGACGGCGCATTGATTCCGTCGGAGACATAACGTGATTTTTCACGTTATATACCTCCTAAAATTATCTGTACCCCTGCGGGATGTATTTATCAAGCTTTTTCTCCGCAAATATGGGAGAAAGCCTTGCAAACCGCATAATTCCGTCCACAAGCGGAACACTTACCCAGTCGTTCCCGATAAGCGGTTTTGCGTATTTTATAAAATCGTCCGTCACGTCGTTTTTCTCTTTTGTAAGCCATTCCTTGGGGAATGTCCTCTCGGAGTTTGCCACCAACTCCAGCGGCACTTTGTCGTATCTAACGGAATATATCGCTCCCTCGTCACGAAGTATTGTGGACATATATCCGTTTTCGCCGTCGGCGGCAATTTGTACTGCTTTTTGCCCTAAACGATACGCCTCGTCAAGGTCGACGGTGGACGCGGTCATAATATTTCCCCTCTGGTCGGTACCCGGCACCTGCCCCCTTGCCGTCCCCCTGGCTTTTAGCCCCTTCTCGTTTAAATAATTAACAACCTTTTGTGCAACGGTTATTTGGCTTGCGCTAAATTGCGTGTGCCCGAAATTGTCCCTCGTCTCGCCCAAATCCCCAACGTCAAGCCCTTCGCTTACCACAACCACCGCACGCCCTTCTTTGACAAGCAGTGAATTTACATCCTCCGCAATCCCCTCAAGCGTGTAGCCCGACTCCGCCATGTAGATGAGAAGGGGCATTTCACGGTAGGGGTCCGCAAGCCTTGCCGCCGCAGGAATGTACCCAATTTTTCGCCCCATCGCCTGCAGCACCAAAACAGGGTCCGCCGGGCATGAACCTGAATTCTCCTCGTTTGCGTTTTGCACCGCCGCCGCCCAGTATTTTGCAACACTGCCGTATCCCGGCGTGTGGTCAATAAGCTTAAACTCGCTGTCCCCCACATCGTTGTCAATTGTTTTGGGGACGCCTACCGCCGTCAGCTCCAACCCCCGCTCCGCCGCCAAAATACTAAGCTTGTTCGCAGTGTCCATAGAATCGTTCCCGCCTATATAAAATAGGTAGCCTATGTCGTGCGCGCGGAAAATTTCAATAGCCCTCTCAAAATCCTCCGGTAAACTGCTTTTAAGCTTGTACCGGCAAGTGCCGATAGAGCCTGCCGTAGGGGTTGTGCGCAGCAGCAAAATTTCATCCTTCGGCTGTGCGCTTAGGTTTAGGAGTTCTTCCTTTAAAATACCCTCAATCCCGTGAAAGCCGGCATACACCGTACCGAATATATCAGGTCTTTCCCTGCACGCCTCCACAACGCCCCTAAGCGAGCTGTTAATTACGGGCGTAGGCCCGCCCGACTGTGAAACAATAACATTTCTGCCTTTTGACATACCCATCTCCTCCCCGACCCCGCAAGGGTCAAAAATTTTCGGTAAAAACTTCAAAAAAAGTATATCATATCTTCCCGCCTTATGTCAACATTGCCGAAGTTCAAATTTGTTTTATATTGTCCAAATTTATTTTATATCCCTTTACTTTTTGCGGCGGGAATGATATACTGAAATCAATTATATTTTGGAGGTATCTACATGAAATTACCATTTGACATTGACTTAAAAAACAAGGTGGCGGTAGTCACAGGCGGCGGCGGCATACTTTGTGCCATGTTTGCGGAGGCACTTGCAAAATGCGGTGCGAAGGTAGCGGTTTTGGATTTGCGGGAGGACGCCGCAGGGGATGTTGCAAAAAAAATAAATGATGCGGGGGGTACTGCGATAGGCGTTGGCGCCAATGTTTTGGAGTTTGACAGCCTTTCCGCCGCAAAACAAGTTGTAAACGAAAAACTTGGCAAATGTGATATTCTTATAAACGGTGCGGGCGGCAATAACCCAAAAGGCACAACAACTAAGGACTATTTGTTCCCCGAGGACTTGGAGAACAGCGAAATTAAAACGTTTTTTGACCTTGACCCTAAGGGTGTTGAGTTTGTTTTTAACCTAAATTTCATAGGCACACTCCTTCCCACGCAGGTTTTCTCAAAAGATATGCTTGATAATGAGGGTGCGGTTATAATTAATATTTCGTCGATGAACGCTTTTACACCGCTTACAAGAATTCCCGCATACAGCGGCGCTAAGGCGGCAATAAGTAACTTCACACAGTGGCTTGCGGTTCATATGTCAAGGGTGGGAATTCGGGTAAATGCAATTGCCCCCGGGTTTTTCCTTACAAACCAAAACCATGCCCTGCTTGTAAATGAGGACGGAAGTTATTCCGAGCGTGCGCAGAAAATTTTGTCACAAACCCCCATGTCCCGCTTTGGCGAGGCGGAGGAGCTTGTGGGAACACTTCTGTGGCTTGTTGACAATGGCGCCTCGGGCTTTGTAAACGGAATTGTTGTGCCTGTTGACGGAGGGTTTTCGGCATACTCCGGCGTTTAATACTTGAGAGGGGGTAATTTCTTTGGTAATAAAAAGTGATAAAGGTCTTAATTTGGGCGAAATTCAGGCGGCGCTTGAAAAATCAATAGAGAGTAAAACCCTTAAAAAGGTTTTGCTTATTCCGCCTGATTTTACGAGGATGTACTCGGGTGCGGGTGTTATTACCGAAATTTATTATAAACTGCTTTCTGACCACTGCGAGGTTGATATACTGCCCGCCCTTGGAACGCATGAGGCGATGACCCGTGAAGAATGCACCGCATTTTTCGGCAGTGATGTTCCTTTTGAAAAAATACTGGTTCATAATTGGCGTGAGGACGTTGTAAAACTGGGCGAGGTTCCGGGGGACTTTGTGTCGGAGGTTTCCGAAGGGCTTGTGGCGGACAAAATTGATGTCGAGGTAAACCGCCTTATTGTGGACAAAAGCTATGATTTGATTATTTCCATCGGTCAGGTTGTGCCCCATGAGGTTGTTGGCATGGCAAATTATTCAAAGAATATTTTTGTGGGCTGCGGCGGCAGCAGCATGATAAACAGCTCGCATATGCTGGGCGCTTTTTATGGGATGGAGCGGATTATGGGTAAAGACTTCTCCCCCGTTCGCCGTGTTTTTGACTATGCGGAGGAAAATTTTATCGGGGATGTACCCCTTATGTATGTTCTCACCGTGACCACGAATAAGGGCGATGATGTTAGCATCCACGGTCTTTTCATCGGGCGGGAACGTGCCCTGTTTGAAGAGGCGGTGGCACAAAGCCGTGAAAAAAACCTAAGCTTTGTGGATAAACCGCTTGCGAAAACCGTTGTGTACCTTGACGAGAGGGAGTTTAAAAGCACATGGCTTGGGAATAAAGCAATTTACCGAACCCGCATGGCAATGGCGGACGGGGGTGACCTTTTGGTGCTGGCACCCGGGGTGCGCAAATTCGGTGAGGATGACGAGAACGACCGCCTTATAAGAAAATACGGCTATGTGGGGCGTGAGCGGGTTTTGGGGCTTGTGAAAGACAATAAAGATTTGCAGGAAAACCTTTCCGTTGCGGCGCATTTAATCCATGGCTCGTCGGACGGGCGGTTTAATATAACGTACGCCACCGAAAAACTGTCGAAGGACGAGGTTTTGGGTGTGAATTTTGGGCATATGGAACTTGGTGAGGCACTGAAAAAGTATGATGTCACAAAACTTCGTGACGGGTATAACACGCTTGACGACGGGGAAGAAATTTTTTATATAAGTAATCCCGCCCTTGGGCTTTGGGCGCTAAGATAGGAGATGACCTTTTGGAGAGGTATATTGACCTTCATACACATTCGATAAAATCAGACGGGGCAATGACGCCGACCGAGGTTGTAAAAACCGCAAAGGATGCGGGGCTTTCCGCCATCTCGCTTACCGACCATGATGGGATTGACGGGGTGCGTGAGGCTGTCGAGGCGGGAGTGAGTGAGGGTGTTGAGGTTGTGACGGGGATTGAACTGTCGGCACAGTCGGAAACGGAAACCCATATTCTCGGCTATTTTATTGATTTGGACAGTCCCCCCCTGCTTTCCGCCCTTGAAGAAGTTAAAAAAGTGCGGGCATGGAGGAATGAGGATACAAGCCGAAAACTTCGTGCGGCGGGGTTTGACATTTCGGTTGAGGATGCGCTGCAGCTTGCCCCAAACGGTCTTGTGGGGCGGGCGCATTTTGCAAAGGTAATGGCGGCGAGGGGCTATGTTTCGTCAGTCAAAGAGGCGTTTGATGTGTACCTTGCAAGCGGGCGCCCCTGCTATTCGTCCACCCAGCTTTTAACCCCTCGGGATGCGGTGGAACTTATAAATGCAGCAGGCGGGCGGGCGTATGTCGCACATCTTCACCTTATCCGAAAAGATGATGATGAACTGGAGGGGTTTTTGCGAGAACTTAAAGACGTGGGGCTTGCGGGTGTTGAAGGGTATTATTCGGAATACACCCTTCCCATGCAGGAAAAATATCAGGCACTTGCAGATAAGCTTGGGCTTAAAATATCGGGCGGGACGGATTTTCACGGTGCAATGAAACCGCATATCGCACTAGGGCGGGGACTTGGGGGTTTGAAGATCCCGCCGCTCGCGCAGGTTGGGCATCTCAATGCCCGGAAATTCGCAGAATTCCGCGTATTCGTCGGAGAACCCGCACGCCTTTTCAAAGATAAAATCATGTCCCTCATACGCCTGGGCG
>CAZNYY010000060.1:0-9322 GCA_964577335.1 uncultured Oscillospiraceae bacterium
CCGTTGAGATTATAACGACCTGTGCAAGAAACGTAGCACCTGTAATGGTCCGTACTCCCAGAACCCTGTTATTTTCTATTATTAGTTCGGTAACCTCCGCCTGTTTGACATCAAGGTTATCCGTATTTTCTATTATATTTCTGATTTCGTTGCTGTACGCACGTCTGTCGGTCTGTGCCCTAAGCGCCCAAACAGCAGGTCCCTTCCCTTTGTTTAAAAGGCGTGACTGAATAAAGGTTTTGTCCGCCGCGCGTCCCATAATGCCGCCAAGCGCATCTATTTCTCTGACAAGATGCCCCTTTGCGCTTCCTCCTATATTCGGATTGCACGCCATATTTGCTACAAAATCAAGGCTTTGCGTAAGCAACACGGTTTTTGCGCCCAACTTTGCGGCGGCAACGGCCGCCTCGCAGCCCGCATGCCCCGCACCTATAACTGCAACATCATAATTTCCCGCAGTGTATGTCATATACTTCCTCCAAACTATTTGCCAAGACAGAATCTCTCAAAAATTCTTTCTACCACTTCATCGGAAACCGTGCGCCCGTCAATCTCACCTAAGGCGGATAATGCACTCTCAAGGTCCCCTGCCGCCAAATCAGCCGGGATATCCTGATTTATTGCGTTGAGCGCTGCTCGGATATATTCGGCGGCTCTTGCTGCGGCATCCCTTTGGCGAAGATTTGTAATCATTGACTTGGCAGAGAAGTCCACCCCGCCGTCTGCCGCAATCCTAACAATTTCTTTTTTTAAAAGGTCAATACCGTCACCGGTTTTTGCGGAAACACTCACCCAAGGGGCATCTCCGCAGGACGAAATCCGTTTTAAATCATTTTTATTAAATACATTTATATGTTTCTTGTCTTTAATGGTTTCATATATTTCCTCATCCCCTATGTCCGAACTGTCATAAACCATCAGGCATATATCCGCATTTTCTATATATTCCATGGCTTTCCTAACGCCGATTTCCTCTGCCTCGCCCTCGGCGCGCCGTATACCCGCAGTGTCACAAAGCGTCACAGGAATACCGCCCATATTGATGTTTTGTTCTACGGCATCCCTCGTGGTGCCGGCAATGTCCGTAACTATTGCCCTGTCCTCACCTAAGAGAGCATTCATCAAGGATGATTTTCCCGTATTTGGTCTTCCCGCTATAACACAAAGAAGTCCCTCCCTTAACATTATACCACCTTTTGCGGTGTTTAAAAGTGTGGATAGGGCATTTAAAGCATCCTTAAGCATTCTAATAAAATCCTGTTTTTTCAGGGTGTCAATATCCTCCTCAGGATAATCAGCAAAAACCATTATTTGCGAAAGAATGTCCAAAACCAAATCCCTGATGCGGTTTATTTCGTCGGAGAGCCCTCCCTCAAGCTGATTTACTGCCCTGTTTAAGGCAAGCTCCGTTTTTCCGCCTATTATATCGGCAACTGCCTCCGCCTGGGTTAAATCAAGCTTGCCGTTTAAAAATGCTCTTTTTGTAAATTCACCGGGAGGCGCCATCTCGGCACCCGCCAAAAGCGCCGCTTCCAAAACCCGCTCGGAAAGTAATCTTCCTCCATGTATATGAAGTTCCACCACGTCCTCCCCCGTAAAAGAAGCGGGCGCACGCATAACAACACACAACCCGTTATCCAAAAGTTCTCCCTTTGGATTGTGTATCTTTCCGTACTGCATATAATAGGGTTTGACCTTGTCAAGAGGTGTTTTGCCTTTAAACAAAGCATCTGCGACTTTGACTGCATCCCCCCCTGAAATTCTTATAATAGCAATCCCGCCGGTGCCGGGAGGTGTTGCTATTGCAGCTACTGTACTGAGCATATAATATCGTATCCTTCCAAAATAATCGGGCATGCAATGCACGCCCGATTAAACACATATAAATTCCGTCTATCTTCTTCCGCCTTTATAGGAAATAACAACTCTCCTATCGGTGTCCTCGCCTGTGCTGTATGTAGTCACCTGCGAGTTGTTTTGAAGGCTTGCATGAATTATTCTTCTTTCATAGGGGTTCATCGGTTCAAGCATCACGTTTTTCCTATATCTTATCGCACGTTCCGCAAGTTTATTTGCAAGGTTTATAAGTGTTTCTTCTCTCTTTTTTCTGTAATTTTCGGTATCAAGATTAACCCTTACATAATCTTCCGTTTTTTTGTTTACCACAAGTCCCGTGAGGTATTGAAGGGCATTCAATGTTTCCCCTCTTCTGCCTATTAAAACACCCATATCATCACCGGAAACATTTATATTAATACCGTTTTCGTCACTTCCGACATCAATAACACCGGAAACATTCATGGCATCCAAAATATTTCCCAGGAAATCTTTCGCACATTCTTCCGGTGACAACTCCTTTAAAGAAACCCGAACCTTTGCTTCCTTGCCCCCAAGAATGCCGAAAAGCCCCTTATTTCCCTCTTCAATAACCTCTATTAAAACCTTATCACGATCCACCCCAAGGTCTAAAAGGGCGGCCTCAATCGCTTCATCTGCCGTGCGTCCGCTTTTAACTATTTCCTTCACCGTTTTTTCCCACCTTCCTCAATAATCAAGTCATCAGACCTAATAACCTTAGTCAGCACATACTGCTGAATAACCTGAACAATACTACTTGTAAACCAATACAAGGAAGCCGCAACAGGCATTGTAAATGTAAAAAACAAGGTCATTATCGGAAAAATTGTCGTCATGGATTTACTCATCTGCTGTGCCTGGTCATTTGCACCGCCACTATTTGTAGCCTGTGAATTTGCCGAAACCTTCCCCGTAAGATATGTTGCAAATGCTGCAAGCAGAGGTATAATCCAAAGAACGCTTATTACTGTATAATTTGGAATTGCCGACAAATCTATACCCATAAAATTAAAATTAATTTCCCCAAGCCGTTTTGCAAGTTCTATTTGAACCAGCCCCGTCGGTGAAACATCAGGGAATCTGGTCAAAACTTCGTCCACATTAAGCCCCATAATATAACTTACCGGTTTGTATATAACCTGGATTAAACCAAACAATATCGGAAGTTGTATAATAAGCGGAAGGCAACCGCCCATGGGATTAATTTTATATTTCTGATAAAGCTTAACTGTTTCTTGATTAAGCTTGTCCTTGTCATTTTTATATTTCTTTTTTAGTTCCTCCAAAAGCGGAGAAAGTTTCTGTGTTTTTGACAATGATTTTTGCTGCTTTATACTAAGCGGCAACAAAATTATCCTTGTAATAATAGTAAACAATATAATGGAAACCCCGTAATTTCCTGTAAAGCTATATATTAACTTAATAATATATCCCAGCGGCTGGGTTATAAGGGTATCAAATATTCCCATAGATTCCTCCAACAATAAATTTATTTAAATTATAGTAATGGGTCGTACCCACCATCACAAAAGGGATTACATCTTAACAGCCGCTTTACCGACAAATATCCTCCCCTAAAAGCTCCGTACTTGGAAATTGCATCAAGGCAGTATTTAGAGCAGGTGGGATAAAAGCGGCAGGACGGCTTTTTTAGGGGGGAAATATACTCCCTATAAAAGAGAATTACCGAAACGAGTATTTTTTTCATTTTAAAAGTCTGCTTTTCTTTAAAATATAATCCATAGCAGCCCCTATTTCCCAAAAAGATGCACCTGCGGCTCTTCCACGGGCAACGAACACCATATCAACCCCTTCGACGATTCGAGTTTCCCGCACCAAATAGTTTTCTTTAATAAGCCTGCGAACCCTGTTCCGCACAACCGCGTTACCAATTTTTTTGCTTACGGTAATACCCAGGCGATTTTCTTCTCCAAGATTCTTTTTGTAGTACAAAACCAAAAGGTTTGAAACCGTCGAACGGCCCCTTTTATAAATACATTTAAAATCACGATTATTATTAATGGTATTAGTTTTTTGCATGCCGCACCTTTTAGCGAGGGCAAATGAAGACAAACTACAATTACCTTATTGAGGTATGTCACAATAAGGTAATGTCAGTCAAATGCCCATCATTTTAAGCTTTCGACCTAAGCCGAAAGCACCTTCCTGCCTTTTCTTCTTCTGGTGGCCAAAATTAGCCTGCCGCTTCTGGTTTTCATTCTTTTTCTGAAACCATGCTCTTTTTTGCGATGCCGCCTTGAAGGCTGATAAGTTCTGAGCATAATAACACCTCCCATACGATACAAATACTATTGTATTATATATAATGTAACGATTTTTGTCAATCATTTTTTCATTTTCTTGTGATGTGTCAATTAAATATCGGAAAAGCGGGGGAATTTGTATGGAAAACTCTTGACAAAGCCTATGTCATAGGCTATAATATTTTAGGATATAGGGGTGTAGTGAAGTGGTATCACGCTGGTCTCCAAAACCATCGGTGGGGGTTCGATTCCCTCCACCCCTGCCATTTCGGGCTTTTTGCATTTTGTGTAAAGAGCCTTTTTGTTTGGTTTTAATTGATTATTCAGTATGTAGAATTTATGAAATGGTGTTAGTTTGGTGTCAATTTCTTTAAAAATCGTAATTATCATTGAACTTAATTTCAAAAGTCCTTCATATTTATTTCAACTAAAAAGTGCTTTTGTCAACAGGTCTAATATCTTTCTGTGAATTCAAATAATATGAGTTTCTATGATAAACTCATCCAAACCATCTTTCGATAAATGAATTTGACGGCTTAACTCGCCATTTACATAAATGTCATACATACCATAAAACGCCCGAAAAGAAACATGGGATTTTCCTTGAGAAGGTAGTTTCAGATCGGTTCGCCATTGTTTATTAATTAAATTGTCTAAAACCCAATAGGCTTCCTTTTCTCTATAATCTCCATTTAAAAGACCGGAAGATGGTAAATTTTCCGTGGTTCTTACTTGGGTCAAAATACCGTCGTCAGGAAGGTTCCACCAAACAAGTCCTTCTACATTTTTATGACTGAACGCTACCCTGTAAAGAACTTCAATCAACTCTGCCTGCAAATTCTCATGCGGTTCATCCCCCAAAACAGATGGGATGCTAATTTCTGAAATATGTATGGGCTTATTAAAGCTTCCGTAGGTATCAAGAACATGATAAAGCCTTCTTGGATTAAAAACATTCTCAAAGCCTCGTCCAAGCCATGTATGGCATTGCATTCCTATAGCGTCAATTCTCACACCCCTGCTCAGCATATCTTTGATATGAAGATAATATCCACTGTATTTTCCTCTGTAATCACAAAAGGATGCTCCCACAGCATCATTTATAAATAACTGGTTTCTCTTGAACAAATCATCTGCCAAATGAAAACACCAATCGCAATAATCATCAT
Source organism: uncultured Oscillospiraceae bacterium (assembly GCA_964577335.1). GTDB lineage: Bacteria > Bacillota > Clostridia > UMGS1883 > UMGS1540 > CAZNYY01. The sequence goes on from CAZNYY010000060.1 coordinate 5,291, forward strand.
CCAATACCAGGTTTGAACACTTCGCCCTGTCACGCATAGCGCAATCCCAGATTCTTGACGGTTCATTCACCACATCAAACATTTCTATTTTATCAGCATAACGCTGTGAAATCTCTTGGAACCTTTTTAAAATTAAGGGCTTCAGCTCCTTTTTGTTTCTCGGAAGCCACTCGGGAATAAATTCATGCCAAAATAGAGGATGCCCTTTCATGCGGAGGTTGTTGGCAAGACAATATTCCACAACTGCATCGGCGGGCGGTCTGCGGTAAAACGGCTCGCTATCCTTGGAATAACGCAAACTCCCCTGCTCGGGTTCCGTTCCCTCCCAATACAGGGGAACTACGGCCGTGTTAGAAAGTTTTTTAAATTTTTCTTTGTACAGTTGATTTCTTTCGGGACTGTCGTACTCATCCAACATAAAAATGTTGCAGCCAAAGCTAAAATCATGGCTTTTTTGCCGTATTTCAACTTCAAAGTTGTTTATTGGCTTCCCTTCCTTGTCCACAAAATATAGCTTAAAGAATCCCTTTCGATTTGTTTCTATATCACGTTCAACTCGGTCATTCATGTATTCACGGTCTTGGTCTATTAGCTCCCGTATTATATCAATTTCTTTCATCACAAAACAATCCCCCTTACATAGTAATCATAAGAGTCAAAATTTTCAATTAATTTTTTCAACCCTACATCCCCCAAAAACCATTTCCTCCTCAAACTAAAATATTATAATGCCGATTGGGTATCGTTCGGGTCGCCGTGTCTCGCCAAATAGTACTCCTCTGTCCAATCCAAAGCTTTATATCCCTCGCCCCTCGGGTCATTTTTAATAAAGTCCATCAATAAATCGAGCATTTCTTCCGTCCATGTGTTTCGGTCAATTTGAACTGTTGTAAATTTATTTTGGGTAATCATTTCAAAACCAAAAATATCTTTCACCTGTGTTTTGGATGCACCTTCCACAACTTCCGCCACCAAATGGCTGGGTATAAACAATACTCCCCCGCCCCCGCCGAAAACCACATCGCCCGGCAGACATATGGCGTTGCCTATTCTTGTTGGAACATTAAAACCAGTCATTATAAATTCACGGATAGGGGTGGGGTCAATTCCCCTGTAATAAACCTGTACGCCTTCTACTTTTTTCATCTGCTCCACATCTCTTATGCCGCCCCAAACCACACCGCCGCCGGTTTTTGTTTTGTTGGCGATGGCCGTAGTAAGGTTTCCCCCCAGAAAAGTGCCTTTGTAAATTTTGTCGTACATATCAATAACGCACACGTCACCCTCCACCAATTCCTCTATGACCCATTGGTTGTATGTACCCGTTCTGCCTTCCCTTCGCCCGATTTCCTTTGTCACCTCGTCAAGGTCGGGGCGGGTAGGGCAATACACCGCTGTAACTGCTCGCCCGATAAGCTTTCTTCCGTCATCGTGCAGCGTTTTCAATCTGCCTTCAAACTGGTTTTCGTACCCCTTTATAAAAATAGGTTTCCACACTTCTTCAAGGGTGAGATTATGCAGTGCCTTTAAATGTTTGTCGGGCACTTTAGGTCTGCCGTCATCAAATCTTTCTCCTTTCCATAAAGGGGTCATCTGTATAATATCTTCTTTTACGTTGAAATTCATAGGTGCATACCTCCGTCAATTATTAAATCGGTACCCGTGATGTATCTCCCCGCCTCGGAACACATAAGCAAAACCGCCCCAGCACAGTCCTCAGCGCTTCCCTCATAGCCGAGAGGGATATTTTGCAAAATATGTTCTCTGTACTCTTTGTTAGACAGTGCCTGCTTGTTTCGAGGAGTGCCAATAACCCCGGGGGAAATATTATTCACCGTTATACCATCGGGGGCAAGCTGTTTTGCAAGGCTTTTTACAAGGCTCATCTGTGCGCATTTTGTTGCAGCATAAACTGCCATATCCTTGTGGGGCTTGTACTGCTGAATACTGCCCACCGTCACAATCCTGCCCCATTTTTGCGACTGCATATGAGGGGTGTATTTTTGTATCAGTTCAAGGCTGGTTTTTAAATTAACTCTAACCTGCCTGTCAAACTCTTCTCCCGTTATTTCGTTCCATGCTTTTCTGTACTGCACCGAAGCGTTCAGCACCAATATATCCACATCACCCGTTTGACGATACAAATTTTCGGCACACCCGTCAAGGGACAAATCGGCAACAGCTATTTTGGCATCGCCGCCGATTTCATCCGCAACATTTTGACATTTTTCGGCACTTGAGGAGCCGTGGATATAAACTTTTGCACCGTTTTTGGCAAGAAACTTCGCAATGGATTTTCCGATGCCCTGTGACGAGCCGGTGATAAGAACCGTTTTTTTCGTTAAATCAAACATCTTCTACCTCAAACCCCCTAATGTATTCCGTTAAATTTCATACTTAATCCTCTATTTCAAAATAAAACTCGTCGTATCCGTTTTTGCTAAGATGCAAATTCCTGCTAACTGTCTTTGCACCATGGGTAACGGAAACCTCGTACTTTCCGTAAAATGCCTTAAAATACAGATGGTCCCCTCTTGTTTCCAAATCAAGATTTGTTTGCCACTGTTTATTAATTAAATCGTCAAGAATTTCAAATGAAGGTTTTTCCGAGAAATCATTTCTTATTAAGCCGCTCTTGAATTTATCCTCATGCCAGCCCTCGGCGCCCGATATAGCGCAGTTGTCACCCAAGTTCCAATAAATAATTGCTTCCATATCCCTATGGCTAAACCAAATTCTATATAAATTCTTTATAGTTTCCGCTTGTATTTCGTCCTCGTACCCGGGGATGGTGATTTCTGTAATAGAGAGTGGCCTTCCCAGATGGCCGTAGCAATCCATAACATTATACAAATGCTTGGGGTTATAATAACAATCCGTTAAATTGTATATGTTCTCGGGCGTATTAAAGTTATGATACTGCAAGCCTATTCCGTCTATTCTGCAACCCTTATTTATTAAATTTTCGGCAAGCAAATAAAAATGTGAAACTTCCTTTTTAAAAGAGTCGTCCCAAGGGGCGGCTGTTTCATTTAATATAAGCCTGCTTTTTCTGAAATGATGGGCGGTCTCTTTAAAGGTCCACTCCGCATATGTTCCGTTTATGGGATTAAAGTTTCTGTAATGAGTGTCGCCGATAAACGGTTCGTGGTCCACCATGGGTACGCTGGTCACTTCGTTTACACAGTCAAAGCTTTTTATAACCCCGTCATAGCGTTTGGCTATTTCTTCAATTCTCCTTACCAAATAAGGCTTTATTTCTTCATAGTCCTTAGGCAGCCAGTCGGGTGACATAACCTGCCAGAAGATAGGGTGCCCCTTTACTTCAATATCATGTTCCCTGCAAAACTCCAAAACCAGCTCGGGCGGCATACGCCTATCTATAAAAGAACTGTCTTTTTCAAAACGCATATTACCGTCTTGCGGTTCAAATGCGTCCCAATAGAAGGGTGCAGTGGCAAGGTTAAAAAGTTTTTTGAACTTTTCTTCATATAGTGCATTTTCTTCGTCCGTATCAAAACATTTCAGCTTAAAAATATTACAGCCGAACTTGAAATTATGGCTTTTTTGGCGAATTTTAATACTGCCGCCCCGTAAAGGTTCACCATTGCCGCCGATTAAATTGATTTTAAAGTGTCCCTTTCTATGCGCCTCTATGCCGTTTTGAATTTTATCCTCCATTAATTCTTCTTGTTCTATAAAGTTTTTAAATAGCCTTTCCCTCTTTAACATATTTTCACTCCTTATAGAAATTTAACTCCATTCCCTATCGTTTGCCCATTCATTATCCCATATTCCGGTGCCTTCCCACTGCCCGGGATACCTCTCGTGAATATGCTGTGCAATCAATTCCTCATTAAGCCTGTCAATGCCCAAGCCCGGCTTATCCGGCACTCTTGCAAATCCGTCAACAATCAGCGGATTGTCAATGCCGAGGGCCAAATCATTCCACCAAGGAATATCACTGGAATGATACTCCACCGCCAAAATATTTTGTGCCGCCGCCGCACAGTGAATTGCCGCCATGCACGC
>CAZNYY010000061.1:0-9072 GCA_964577335.1 uncultured Oscillospiraceae bacterium
TTTCTCTATATTTTATATACGCTAGAGAACCCCATCATTCCATATTATCCGGTGGAATAAATATTATCTGAATGATTATAGACTATAACTTCCATCATCTAAATATTTACTAAGGTGATCTGCTATGGCTCTGGCCAAAATAGGAGGTACTGCATTACCAACCTGTTGGTATTGAGAATCTTTCGTACCACAGAAAATGAAACTATCAGGAAAAGTCTGTAATCGAGCAGCCTCGCGTATACTAAGAGCACGGTTCAATATGGGGTGAATCCACATCGATTTACGGACATTAATAACTGTACCAGAGGGTGCATCATATATCAGTCGAAGATATATACTATTCTGAGTTCGTTTGGTATCAGAATAATTTTTTTTGAGATGCTCGGGAAGATTATGAAAGTTTTGTCCTTGTTTAAGTACTTTAAATTTTTTTAGTGTTTCTTCAGTGGTTGCTGTTGAGACGTGATTATATAAAACATTCGAATTACGAAGTTGTCGCCCAAGTTCGCTAATATTTCTTGGCTGTGCAGGAAGTTTTTTTCCTTTGTTCCCATCGTTAACATCAACAGTAACCTCAACAGTTTCGATGTCCTTAATTGCTGCTTTTACGGTTCTAAAAGCTTCCTCGTTAAATGTGCCACAAGGCAATGATATGCTAGATGCTTTTTCTTTTTTAATTCCCATGATTACAAAACGCATACGTTTTTGAGGTACTCCAAATGTTGCAGCGGAAAGAACTCCTTTTGTAAAGTTATATCCGTTGCTCGGTGCCCCAAGAATGGATTCTATGTAATCAATTACTGCCATTGAGGTAACCTTGGCAACAAGTCCATGTGTTGAAGAAAATTCAGAAACAACAATTTTATTATCATAAATCTCTTTTGCTTTTGAAAGCATTCGCTGTATCATTACTATATTTTTAATTGAATCTATTAAAACTTTTGTATCATCATCTTCCTGAAGAGTAGCAAAATAATGTTTAATAGCTTTACCTGATTTATTTTCATTAACAAATATATAATCATTTTTATCACAATGTCTGTTAAGCTTTTCTGCGAGGACAAGCAATTTATCTCTGTGTTTAAGAAGGGTTTTTTTCAATTTTGCAGTATTTTTTCGTGTTTTAAAGATTATGTTCAAAATCAGATAATCGTCTTCATCCCATAAGTAGTGATTGATTGATCCTATGTCTTCGGCAATACGCTCTACGCCATCAAATAAATATTCAGCACCTAGTAAAGGAATTTCAGTAGGCTCTGTCTTAATTTTATATTTTTTAATATTTTTATAATCATCTTTATCCACATAGAAACGATGAGTATTTGATTTGAACATACTCACATTCTCCATTACAAAAGCTGTAGGATTCAAATGCATAACAATTTGAATAAATTTTTTTACCAATGAATTATTTTGACTTATAGCATGATTTTTTTGTCGATTTGCATTTGAAAATCCCTGACATGGAGGGCCGCCAATTACAACATCAATTTTACCAAGATCTACAGTTAAAGCCTCAGTTACATCGTCGTAAATCATGGTATCTTTATGATTACGTTTATAAGTTTTTTGAGCATTGAGATCATTTTCAAAAGCAGCCTTGACTTGAAAGCGGCCTGTTTGTAAAAATCCGTAACTTAGCCCACCCGCTCCTGAGAATAAATCAATTATATTGTATGTCGGTAGTTCTGTTGATTTCACAGTTTAAACCCCTCCTCATATAATCTATCTAAAACTGAAATCAATTTTTTACATTGAAAAGGTGTAGGCATTTTCATAGGCATTTGCCTAGCAATCCGCAAAGCTATCATTTCATCCGGTGAAACTAATCGGCGTGTGGAAGCAAAATCTAAGATCTCTTGCCACTTAGCTGGCTCAATTTCCACAATTCTTGTCATTATTTCAACATCAGAAACTATCCGCTGATCGTATTTGGCTTCACGCACCGCGACTTTCATTTCGTCCCCACTGATAAGATAGGACTCTATTTCAGAAGGCAAAGTATATAAAATTGTTTGAACACCATCCCAGCACTTTTCTCGTTTACACCATTGTGTAACATTTTCGATATCCCTATTTTCATCAGTCAGCTTGAAATACACTTTTTCAGAGAGCTCTTCAAGAATATTTTTCACTATCTCTGGAATCATTTGACGTGACCAAATACTCATCAAATCCAAGTCTTGCCCTGGAAACTGTGATTTAATAAGTTTATGCAAAAAAGCTATTGTATATGTCACAATATTTGCACGGTATCCCTGTTGATACCACTCTTGACGAGGTATCATTGATTCTGTATATCTGAATATTATGCCTATTGCAACAGATTCTTGAAAGTATTTATCACCAAATAATAATCCATCATTCTGTTCATTCCATTCGTCACTAATTTTCTGTGCAAAATCTGCAAAATTAGTTTGAGCACCTCTACTAACGATATGAGGAAGTCCTTTCCACGTGTTGCGAAATTTAGCAAGATCTGTTTTTGTTATGAGTTGTTTTTTAGGATGCTGAAGAAGAAATTTTTTCTTTTGTGCTGTTGTCAATCGCATTTGACTCTGAAGATACTGACCCCTTGCTCGTTCATAAAACCATATTGTATCAAACTGTGACCCACCAGTAGCTTTAGCATAAAGTCGTTTTGAACAGTTTTCCATGCGGACATGGAATGGATGTGTTGAAAAAAAATCAGCATCACTAACTTTATTTTGACTATTTGATGAACGTGCAATATCCTGAACAAGTCCTGTGACTTCTTCTTCACGAGTTTTTTCGATTACTGTAAGTTTCATTTGTACATAGATCTTACTGAGATCTGCCTTATCTTTATCTTTGTAACGTGCATTGGAAAGCGAAGCAGTTGTCTGTCCTCCGTTAATTATTTGAAAATCCCTTGCTGAAGTAAGAAATTGCCCCCGAGGCGTTGTATCAATCTGAACATTCATTGCTGTAGCTGAAATTCCATTATTGTATGCAAAAAAACGTTCCGGTTTTTGCAAGATTGTAGTTCTAATTTTTTTGTTGACAGCGACTTTAGTAGAAAGAAATGAACGAACGTTTCCTTCTAATAATGAACTGCCATATTTATCATAAATATCAGCAAGCAATATACCTGGGATAATACACAAATAACTTTTAAATTCATCTGTAGCCATTCCACTAGCTTCCAAGCAAGGTATACCATATTCAGATATTTCTTTAAAATTAATTTCAATAATATGCCTTCCTGTATCAGATCCACAAACCTTAAACAAGCGCTCAATATCCCAAATCTGACATTCAGACGACACTCCGTCAATGTCACTTGATTCTAATGAAGTTATTTTTGCACTGATATTTGCAGTTGTAAAAATAAGAAATTGATATTTACGGATTTCTCTACGTTTTTCGCGTAGCAGATCAACTAAATCGGAGGATGCACGACTCATTTCAATTTCTCTGTGGAGAGGTGTGTTCTGAGCATTGTCAAGAAAATATACAAGCCTTTCTTGTAGTTGCTTGGCCTGCGTTAATCCAAAAACACGTTTGTCGTCTAATCCTTCATAATCAGCAATAATCAAGCTCATGGTTTTATCAAACTCATCATAAGCATAACCGTCCACACGAAGTCGCCGATTATGTTTGCCTACTCCCTCATAATATGAAGAAGTAAAGTCCATCAGATACTCGGCTTCTTGCAAGTATCGAGCAAAAGTAGTTACAAAAACCGCACAAGAACCTTCACCTGTTGCTGCAGCATCGGCTTTTACATCTTCAAGAAAATCTTTTCTAAATTCCTGTGCGTCCATTTATGTCATCCTTTCTTCCAATCCGCGAGAGCAGGTAGACTTAAATCATAGTGTACTGCGGTTATTTGAGCTGGTACAGATTTTGTTGTTAACTTAGGGAAGGTATTATCTACTTTGTACTTTTGTGTACTAGAATAATAATACTTCTGTTCTGCATATTCTTGTATATCTAAATATCCATATCCAACAAGTTTGATGCGAAATAAATCTAGTGCTTCGACATCGGAGATAAGCGTTTTCTTAATGCGCTCTACAACTTCATAAAGGGAAACAGCGCCTACTCGATCAGGAGCAACCTTGTCTATTCGCATAATAACAAGTTCACCCTCATCGGGACAATCAAGCTGTTCAAGAGACGAAATAGTTACCGTTGTTGTTGACATACCGATACTTTTAACTTCATACCAACGATCAGTATATATAAAATCTTGATCAGCACCATCCGCCCCAGACCAACCTTGAATTACCGATAAGCATGATACTATTCTATCAAACTGTTGCTCCAAAAACAGCAATTCCCCCAGTAATCCTTTGCGCTTTATCTCATCCATTAAACCGCTTTTCTGTGATTCTAATAATTTGCTCCATTGTTTATAGCGACTTATAACAAGCGACAAAGCTTCTTTCTCATTCAGTGCCGAACGAGAATATTCAATTACATCACAGCAAAGAATACTGAAAACACTTTGTTGTTCATCCATTAAAAGTTCAAATGTGAGTGCCCAACGATTATCATCTCTTCTGCGGCGTGTTACTGCCATTGATTTTGAAGAATCAATAATGCTAATTTCTACATTGCTGACAAGTAACAGGGTCTTTTGATTTATCGACTGATATCCAATATGCCATTCCAGTAGATGCTGTGTGTCGATCTGCAAAAACCCACCTTCTTTGTATTCGATACTATCCCACTGTTTTTGAAGAATTTCAGGTGTAAGCTTCATTCATCTTCATCCTCATCACTATCATAATAATTACGCAATTCAATCATATTCACCATATAATGAGCAATTTTCTCATCGCCGTTACCTGGTATTCCTACGCCTAAAGCAAAAAGATAATCAGGTACTTGAACTCCTTTATCAATTTGACTACGAAGGTTTCCTTTATTATCAGTTCCTATTTTATCAACAGAAATAACATGGAGAACCAGTAGGGGAGGACGCTCAATATCAAGATATGCTTTATCGGGAATATGTCTTATGCTCGGATTATCTTTTTTATATTTTTTTTCTGCTTCTTCTTTTTGGTCCTTAGATAACCCAATTTTTGCTGCTCCACCAGCTCCAACACGGACTTTTGTGCCACTGATACTAATTTGGTCACTTGTCGCTTTTACAGCACGCTTTTCTGGTTTAATCTTCAATGTCTCCTCACCACAGATCAAGCCATTGTATTCTAATTCAGAGCCTTCAGCAATAATAACGTCCCAATCGGCAACATCATCACTATTTTTTATAAAATCTGCTAGCGCAGAGCCTTGATAGTTTAGTTGCCACGGATGTGATTTAAAGTCTCGGAGGAGTTGTTCGATCTCATCCTTGTCGACATTTTTCCAAAAATACCTCGTGTCATTTCTATCAATGCGCTGTCCAATTATTGGTAGTTTTTTTACAAATTCTTTAAATATTTCTTCGTTAGATTGTAAAGAAGTAGCATCCGATTTTAGACGTGGGGTTTCAAGCAAGCGTCCTGATATGGTTATTGGACGTTTAACGTGTGTAGCGGAACGCATTTTATTTCTTGCAGTTACAATCAATGAAGCAGGGTCTTGGCGAACCTTTAGTCCAAAGTCCATTGGGGTCTGATTGGCATCTCCCATCCTCACAATTTCCATCTTCAGTTCTTCAGCTGCTTCAGTTATATATCCATACCAATCTATAGCATCAACACTAATCCAAATTTTGAACAAATCATCATAGCCAGATCGGTAACCAAACCAACGTCCCATTTGTAAGAGCGTATCATACATTTGCGATTTGCGATAAAAATAACTTACGCATAAACCCTCAAGAGTAAGCCCCCTTGAAAGACTGTTACCACCAACTGCAATAACCCGAAGACCTTTTTCTTTGTGCTTATAATAATCCAGTCCAGTAGAACTGCTTTTTTGATTTACAGCCTTTACAACAATTGGGGAAACAGCGTCAAAAAGATACTCTGTCAAGAAATAGTTCCACTTCATTGGCTTGCTCTCAGAACCAGCTTTTTCTGCAAGACCATGCTTGATCCAAACTCCTTTTAAATATGATATATTTGAAATTCTATCACTTTCTTTTTCAGATAAGCGGGCAAAATTTTGAAGATCTGATCGCATATCCTCAATCCATTTATGTGCCATATCACTTATTTGGATTTGGACATCAGTAAACCGGCTGACATGAATCATCATAGAACGATGTTCCCTTACATCGCAACGTACATCACGGATTCCATTTATAAGTAAAAAATATGCCATAGCTTCCTTCATACTTGGAGATAATTCAGATACATAGTGCTCTTTTTTATGATTAAATGGAAAAAATAAATCCATTTCTGCTGGATTAATTTTTTCAAGAGCATCGCTAAAATTTGCTTCCTCACCAAATATATTTTTAGCTCCGATATAATCTGTGGGCGGTCTAAGTGAATAAATAAAGTCTCGTGGAAAAAGATCATCATCTCGCATTTCATCAGTGGAGTCGGGATTAATAAAAATATTTGCATATGGTGTTGCAGTAATACCAAGATATGAAGCTTGTCGGAATAGCTTTAATAATCGACGAACAGCATCATTAATAGCTGTAGGATCTTCATCTTCTTTTTTTGTGTTGACAGAAGCATTGTCAGCTTCATCATCAATTAGAAGCAAGGGTAGATTTATAGCTCCCCCAGCGTCTAAATTGTTGTTTTTCAGCCAACGAATAAGATTGTTTAAAATGCTTTTATTTTTCTTGACCACAAAAAGTACTGTTGAGTTCACACTATGTAAAGACAAATTTAAAGCGCGAAGAATATTTCTATCAAAATCTTTAGTAACTGACGTAAATGTCTCAATTCTTTTATCTTGTCTATATTTGCCCACACCAACAGGTACATTTTCTATTTCTTGTTTAGGATCTAGTAAGTATTGACTCATTCTGCCAGAGAATTCAGCATCAAGTCTTTCTTGTGTTTGCTTACGTAGATTTTCCATCATACCTGCAAGAATAATAATAACTCGATATCCAGTATCAGCGGCCTTATTACAAATTGCTGTATAGTTTGCCGTTTTACCCGACTGAACATCACCAAGAACAAGTCCACGACGTTGAAATGGCACTTCACTCTTAGGGTCACCAAGAAAATCAACTATTTCATCTGATACTCGCCCAAGATTTCCTGTCACTCTGGGATTCCATTGCTTTACTTCCTCTAAATATTTTTTATATCTATTCCAAAAAAAGAAATCCAGTGATGAGCGTCTAGCAGACAACCACGGGAGATGAGGTTGCTTGTCTTTAATAAAAACACCAATATCCATTTGTACCACTATATTTGCTTTGAGCCTCCGTTTTATACTCATAAACTCATTATCACTGATAGGAGAATAGGAGGCTAAATGTTTTCTAAGTGCATCTGCTTCAGTATCAAATTCCAATTCTGTTGGCGGAATATCTGGATATTTTGTATTTATAATTAAAGAAATCGTTCTTTCTAATAAGTCTATGTTAGTTCCCGCCATATACTGTTCCTCCCGATTTATATCGTTCAATAAGATAAGAATAATTTACAAATGGGTCAGACACCGCCAGTTTATTCAATAATTCCATCTTCAATGTATCAGTGGGTATCTGATCAAGTAAACCTCGAAGAAGTATTTCTGCATCATAAGATGTCGTTTCAGTTTCATTTTCTACTGGCTTTTCTGATGTCAAATCCAAATACAACTGGTTGAGTGGAATATTTGTTTCAATAGTTTTAAGCAAGGCTTCTAAGTTTTGTTTTAATTGAGGTGATGTATTTTCAAATATTTCGATCAAAGGATGGTCGCGATTAATATTGTAATAAAAGCCACCTTGCTTTCCTTTATAACGATTCCAGATATGGATAACGGAATCATGAGTTTCTTTTTTTCCTCTGAACACCCATGTCCGTTTGCTACGTTCAGCTAACCTCTCAATTATGGAGTCTAGGTTATTTCGTACCATTTCGGGTGGTAATGCAGTTGATTTTTTTATGTCCAATGTCCAAAGATTATCCAATTCATTTGGGATATCTACTTGCACTCTTGCAAGCTTTGAAAGTTCTCCTTGCCGCATCATACGGAACCAAGTAGCCCAAACAAGCGAACGTTTATTGCGATAAACATAAAAGCCTTGACTTTTTCTTAATCCTTCTTTACCACCCAGTGCCTTAATTTCTTCTGCAGACAAATTAGATATGTGGGGTAATATGTAAGGGCGAACAATCACTTTTGACCCCTCTATATCCATAATTTCATCAGACATTACTTGTGTGTTTCTACGGATTAAATATGGATCAGAAGCTTCTACAGGTGTACCATTCATTTTTAAAATCATTTTTTTTAAGCCGGGTTCACCGGTAATATATCGATGAAAAACAAGAGATAAATGTGCTCGAGCATCATCCATTTTTTTGCCCATAGATCGATTAAAATCAAGTTCGCCCATTTTTAGTCGATCAAGGTCCTGCCAAACAACCAGTGTGCCAGACTTCAATTCTTTCAATTTATCAATCCTAGGAATAGAATCAATTTCTTCATCCGTTTCAAGAATTAACAATGACCAATCTCCAACAGAAATAACATGATCTATGTCCCATCGTCTGGCTTCAATGCAACTACCTTGTTTACTGACAACAGTTAATATCCTACATTGTGACAATGATGCAGTCTTCAACCCAAGACCAAAGCGTCCAAGATCATTAGCTGCGCGTTTCTCATTAGGGTTTTGACTTCCATACCGCATAGCAGCATCAAGTTCATCAGAGTTCATTCCGCATCCATTATCCAATATTGCAATATATGAATCAATCGGGAAGTAAAAAATGTCAACATTTGAAGATGAAGCGGATATACTATTATCAATAATATCAGCGATCGCTGACTCCAGTGTATATCCGATCGAACGAGTAGATTCAATTAGAGTAGGTGCATAGGGTGGTAATTTTACTTCTCTCATTTTTTTCTAAAAAAACCTTTCCTTTTTTTCTTCAAATTAAATTCTTTTGACAATAAGTTAACAATAAATTCTGATGTCTCTCTGTCAAACTGTATAGACTGGCTAATTTTTTTAGAAATCTC
>CAZNYY010000062.1:0-9020 GCA_964577335.1 uncultured Oscillospiraceae bacterium
AATCAAACAAAAAGATTATAGAAAAACTTGAGGAAATAGGGGCACTCCTTGCGGCTGTTAAGATAGACCATCAGTATCCCCATTGTTGGAGATGCCATGAACCCATTGTGTTTAGGGCGACTGAGCAGTGGTTTGCGTCAGTTGACAGTATCAAGGATGATGCGGTGCGGGCAATAAAGGGCGTAAACTGGCTGCCCAAATGGGGCGAGGAAAGAATAACCGGTATGGTGGTAGACAGAAGTGACTGGTGTATATCCCGTCAAAGAACTTGGGGTGTGCCGATTCCGATTTTTTATTGTGATGAATGCGGCGAGGAAATTATAAATGAAGAAACAATAAAGGCTGTGTCTGCCCTGTTTGCCGAAAAAGGGTCGGGCGCATGGTATGAAACCGATGCGAAGGATATTTTGCCCGAAGGCACAAAATGCGGGTGTGGCGGCACCACCTTCACTAAGGAAACGGATATTATGGACGTTTGGTTTGACTCGGGTTCAAGCCATGCGGGCGTTCTTGAAACAAGGGAGGATTTACAGTTCCCCGCCGACATTTATTTGGAGGGTAATGACCAGTACAGGGGATGGTTCCAGTCATCGCTTTTGACATCTATTGCGGCAAAGGGCGTGGCACCCTACAAAGGTGTTATAACACACGGCATGGTTGTTGATGCGGATGGGCAAAAAATGTCAAAATCCAAGGGCAACGGTGTCAGCCCGCAGGAAATTATAGATGAGTACGGTGCTGATATATTAAGACTTTGGGTGGTTTCGGCGGACTATAAGACCGATATGAGAATTTCAAAGGGAATTTTGAAACAGCTTTCAGAAACCTACAGAAAAATAAGGAATACCGCAAGATATATATTGGGGAATATAAACGATTTTGAGCCTGACAGGGACAGCGTTCCCCATGAAAACCTCGTGGGTATTGACAGATGGGCGCTTTGCAAGTTGAATCAGCTTATAAAGAGGGTTGAAACCGCCTATGAAAAATATGAATTTCATATGATATACCATGCGATACACAATTTCTGCGTGGTTGAAATGAGCAATTTTTATCTTGATGTTATTAAGGACAGACTTTATACAGAAAAGTATGAAAATGAGTTGCGCCGTGCATCCCAGACAGTGATGTTTGAGGTTTTAAATGCGCTTGCAAGGCTTATTGCGCCCGTTTTGGCATATACATCCGAAGAAATATGGAGGGCAATGCCGCACAGGGAGGGTGATGAAGGGTTTTCCGTGCTGCTAAACTCCATGCCCGTATCGGACGAAGTGTTTGAGGACGGCGGTCTGGAAGAAAAATGGGATAAATTTTTGGCTGTTCGTTCGGATGTTTCAAAGGCGCTTGAAAATGCCCGTGCGGAAAAGGTTATAGGACATTCTCTCGGCGCATATGTTAAGCTGTATGCCGATGAGGACACCGCAGGGTTTTTACAGGGTTTTGGTGAGCCGCTTGAAACACTTTTCATAGTTTCAAAGGTGGCGGTACACACGGGCGAAGTACCCAAAGGGGCATACACGGGGGAGAGCGGCGTGAGTGTTGTAGTGTCACTGCCTGAAGGGGAAAAGTGTGAACGGTGCTGGATTTTCAGAGAGAGTGTGGGAGAAAATGAGGAGCATCCCACTCTTTGTGAGCGTTGTGCAAATGTTGTAAAAACATTATAAATATTAGATATCGAAACAATATGTACAGCCGCACCTGCGGGTGCGGCTGTTTCTATAAATAAGGAGCTTGACATGATTTGGATAATTATCGGCGCAGTCTGCCTTGCACTTGACAGGCTGACAAAGTTTTACATTGCATCAACGTTTGCGATAGGCGAGAGTATCCCCGTAATAAAAAATGTTTTTCACATAACATATCATTTAAATGACGGGGCGGCGTTTAGTATTTTACAGGGAAAACGCATATTTTTGCTGATTACAACAATTATTATTTTGCTCCTGCTAATTTTTTATATTTTTATAAGAAAGCCCGAAAACAGATTGGTCAGGCTTTCTTTATGCCTTATAATTTCGGGTGCGATAGGTAATTTTATTGACAGAATAAAAACCGGCAGCGTGGTGGATTTTCTGGACTTTCGACTGATTAATTTTCCTATTTTTAATGTTGCCGATTCGCTTGTGGTAATAGGTGCCGCCTGTCTTTTTATAGCCACCTTAAAATATGGGGAGGAGCTTTAGTTTGGATAAACTTAAATTCACTGCACTGCATGAGCATGTCGGAACGAGGGTTGACAAGGCGGTTTCCGAAGTTTTTTTGCAGCTTACCCGTTCCCATGCGAAAAAGCTTTTTGAGGACGGCAGTGTTTTGGTAAATAATTCGCCCGTAAAACCAAGCCAAAAACTTAAAGCAGGTGACGAGGTGGAGGTTTTGATGCCGCCCCCTGTGAATATGGAAATAGTCCCCGAGGATATAGAGCTTGATATTGTATATGAGGACGAAAGCGTGATTGTTATAAACAAGCCTGCGGGGATGGTGGTGCATCCCGCTGCGGGTAACTATTCGGGCACTCTTGTGCATGCTCTTTTGATGCACTGCGGGGACACTCTTTCGTCAATTAATGGGGTTATAAGACCGGGCATTGTTCACAGACTTGATAAGGATACAACAGGGCTTATGGTGGCAGCCAAGGGCGATGAGGCGCATCTTTCACTGTCCGACCAGCTTAAAAACAGGACAATGAAAAGACGGTATACCGCACTGGTACACGGCAATATTCGGGAGGATTCGGGCGTTATTAGGACGGGGATTGACCGAAGCCGAAGGGACAGAAAAAAAATGGCGGTGTCACAGGGCGGCAGGGAGGCGGTGACACATTTTGAGGTGGTGGAGAGGTTTGGAAGATACACTCTGCTGCACTGCACCCTTGAAACTGGAAGAACACACCAGATAAGGGTGCATATGCGCCACATAGGCAACCCCGTTGTGGGGGACAAGACGTACGGAATTAAAAAGGAAGAATTCAACCTTGCGGGGCAGTTGCTACACTCGGGGAAAATCGGTTTTATACATCCTAAAACAAATGAGTATATGGAATTTTGGGCAAAGCCGCCCGAAGCATTTTTAAAGGTTTTGGGGATAATCAGAAAATAAAAATCAAAACAGGCATTTTCTGTATTCAGACGGAGAAAAACCTGTTTTGGACTTGAAATGGTTTGAAAAGTAATGTTCATCTTTGTATCCGGCATTTTCAGCTACCTCTTTTATAAGCATATTTGTGTTTTTCATAAGCATTTTTGCCAAAATAACACGTTGGTTTAGCAGATACTCGTAAGGGGTAACACCAAAATACTGCTTAAACAGTCTTATTATATGAGAAGGAGAGCGGAAAAACAGCTTTGATAAAAGTTCAAGGCTAATGTCTTTTCCCGCATTTCTATCAATATATTCTTTTATTTTAAGAACCTCTTTCGGGGTTTTGCTATTCCCATCCCTTACCTTTGAGGCAATTTTTTGGATTATAATGTGTAAATTAACGGCATTTTTATCAAAGATTGTCTTAATGTCGTAATTTGTTTTGTTGGCTATACTATAAAATTCCCTGAAATCTGCCTCCAAATCAAAGTCAGGCACATAATTTGTGTTCTGAAGTCCGTATGAGTTTATAAGCCCCTCAACCAAGCTGCCGCTTATATTAAACCATATTTTAACCCATGGGTTTTTTCCGTCGGAAAAGTATCGGTGGTCAGACCCGGAGTGAAGAAAATATATATCACCTTTCTGGGGATAAAATTCATTCCCATCAACACAAACTGTTCCCGTACCGCTTATTATATACTCAAAATTATATATATCCGAATTTTTTCGTTCGATAAGATACGAGCCGTCACAGTATGAAATCCCCGTTGAATAAATTTTAAATACGGGGTATTCGGAGGACGGGGGCAGAAAATTTCTAATAATTTCTTTCATTCTAAGCTACAACCTTTAAACAAAATTTTTCAAATTAATTATATCATTATAAGCTTTCCTTGTAAATACTTTACAAAGCACAACATGCTAATATTTTACACCTTTTTGCTAATAAAGCTCATTGCAGAAGTATAAAATTCTATTATAATTTAAGTAAAGTATTTTTTTGAGGAGGATTTTATGAAAATGCCAAGGAGCGAATACCCAAACCCCCAGTTTCAAAGGCGGGACTGGATAAATTTAAATGGTGAATGGGATTTTGAAATTGACAACTCAAGCAGCGGACTGGAACGGGAGGTTTATAAAAACCCTAATTTTAAAGACAAAATTTTAGTTCCCTTTTGCCCGGAGAGCGAGCTTTCGGGAATAGGACACACTGACTTTATATTAAGCTGCTGGTATAAGCGCAGCTTTACTGTGCCTGATAATTGGAAAAACGGGAAAACCCATCTGCATTTTGGTGCGGTGGATTATGAGGCAATAGTTTTTGTAAACGGTGAGAAGGTGGGAACACATAAGGGCGGATATGTACATTTTTCGTTTAACATAACAAAGTATTTGGTGGACGGAGAGAACACCCTTGTTCTGCTTGCAAATGATGATTTGAGAAGCGGCAAACAGTCTGCCGGTAAACAGAGCGGAAAATATAATTCATGGGGCTGTTATTATACGAGAACCACAGGTGTTTGGCAAACCGTGTGGCTTGAATACACCCCCGATACATATATTAAATCGGTAAAATATTTTCCTGATACAGAAAACTGTTCACTTCACATTCTTGCAGAGGTAGTAGGCAGCGGCGAATTTTCGGCGAAGGCTTTTTATGAGGGTGAGGAAATGGGTGAGGCAAAGGTTTATACCCACGGCAACACCGTTAACCTTCATTTGCCCTTGGCGGAAAAACATCTTTGGGAAGTGGGGCATGGCAGGCTTTATAATTTGACACTTACGTTTGCGTCTGACACCGTTTCAAGCTATTTCGGTCTTCGCACCGTAGCCATGGACGGTATGAAGTTCCTGCTAAACGGCAAAACCGTATTTCAGCGTCTTGTGCTTGACCAGGGCTTTTATCCGGACGGGATTTACACCGCAAAGAATGCCAAGGAGCTGCACGATGATGTGTTAATATCCAAGGCGATGGGCTTTAATGGTGCAAGACTGCATGAGAAGATTTTCGAGCCGCTGTTCCTGTATTATTGTGACAAAGAAGGCTACATGGTTTGGGGGGAACATGCAAACTGGGGAATTGACCATTCGGAATTTGAAAGCATTCCGAACTTTATACCCGAATGGATTGAGGCGGTAAAACGTGATTTTAATCACCCGTCAATAGTCGGTTGGTGCCCCTTAAACGAAGTTTGGGACAAGAATTACAAAAGCCCCCAATTCTCGCTGATGGAGATGGCGTATTTGGCGACAAAGGCGTTTGACCCCACACGCCCGTGTATTGACAGTTCAGGCGGTTTCCATGTTGCCACCGATATTTATGATTTACATAATTACGAGCAAGACCCCGATATATTTTATGAAACATACAAGCCTTTCCATGACAAAATGGAGCTTGTTAACACATTTCCTGATAGGCAAAAGTATGAGGGGCAGCCTGTTTTTATAAGCGAATACGGCGGAATTGCATGGGATACTAAGAGTGACAGTGAAAAAAACTGGGGTTATGGAACAGCCCCGAAAACACCGGAGGAATTTATAGACAGATACAAAAGGCTTACCGACGCACTTTTGGATAATAAAAACTTCTTCGGATTTTGTTATACACAGCTGTATGATGTGGAGCAGGAAATAAACGGATTGTACACCTATGACAGAAAACCTAAGTTTGACCCGAATGTTATTGCCAAAATAACATCTCGGAAAGCCGCAATAGAGGACTGATAAACTAAATATTAAAAGGACCGCAAATGTGGTCCTTTTAATATTTTTTTTCATATCTGCAAAAAAATATGCAGAAAACATTCGAAAGTTGATTAAATTTGTCTATTTACAAACTAAGATGGATGTAATACAATATATTATGGGGGTGAAATGTTGGAAATAATTCGTGACAAAATTTTCATGCTCGCACTGCTTATTTTAATTGGTTACATTGCCGAGAAAAGCGGTTATGTAAAAAATATATCGGGCATGATTTCAAAAGTTATTACAAGGATTACACTGCCGCTTTTGGTTATAACCACCCTGTCGGCGCAGGGGTTTGATACATATACGGCACGGGGCGCAGGCATTGCGGCGGGGATGGCACTGATTACAATAGCAATTTTGCTTTCACTTGGGGTTTTAACCTCCCGACTGCTCGGGCTTGACAAAAAACGTGCGGATGTGCATGCCTGTCTTTCGGCTTTTGGGAATGTAATGTTTTTGGGGTATCCGCTTATTGGTGCAGTGTTCGGTGAACGAGGCATTTTTTATGCCGCCTTTTATGCGCTTGTAAACGATCTTACTTTGTGGACGGCGGGTATTTTGTTCATAAGCCGCCAAAGCGGTAAGGGGCTTGACTTGAAAAAGCTGATAAACCCCAACACGTTAAGCTTTGCAATAGGTCTTATAATGTATTTTTTCAGTATAAAGTTGACGGGTCCTTTGAGTGAAGCGGCAAGCAGCGCAGCGGCGGCGACCACACCTTTATCAATGTTTTTTATCGGCTCGGTTTTGGCGGGGGTCAACCTTCGCAGCCTTCGAAAAAACCTTGTTTGCATCGTTGCTGCGGTTCAAAAAATGGTTTTTGCCCCGTTTTTGGCATATTTAATTCTTGCGGCAATTACAGCCGTTTTCCATATAGAGATGGAGGCTATGGTAATACCTGTAATAATATTACAGGTGGCAATGCCCTGCCAAACTGTTTTTGCAATTATCGCTGCGGAATACGATTCGGATGTCGAATATTCCGCTGTTTGTATTTTTGTTACAACCCTTTTAAGCCTTTTTACGCTGCCGATTGTATATAATCTTGTTTCAAAGATATAAGAAAGTATAAAATTTCAGGAGGTATAGTGATGATTCTTATTACAAAACCCAAAGTTGCCCTGATTATGGGCAGTGATTCGGACTACCCTGTGTTAAAATCATGTATCAAAATATTGGAGGACTTTGGGATTGACACGCAGGTTCGTGTAATGTCCGCTCACAGAACTCCGACGGATGCGTCGGAGTTTGCACAAAACGCAAGGAAAAACGGTGTAGAGGTGATAATTGCGGCGGCAGGACGTGCGGCGCACCTGCCGGGGGTGCTTGCGGCTTACACCACATTACCCGTAATCGGCGTTCCAGTAAAAGCCTCATCAATGGAGGGGTTGGATGCACTTTTGTCGATAGTTCAAATGCCGAAGGGCGTGCCTGTTGCAACTGTTGCCATTGACGGGGCGGATAATGCCGCCGTTTTAGCGGCGCAGATTTTGGGATTGAAATACCCAGAAATTGAAAAAAAGCTTGATATTTTCAAAACAGAAATGGCGGATGGCGTTCGGGAACGTGATGCAAAGCTTTCTAAAAAAATCAAAGAATCGGGTGAAAAATAAATGAAGGACAAGCTTCACGAAGAATGCGGCCTATTTGGTATTTTTGACGCGGACGGACATGACTGTGCAACCCTTACATATTATGCCCTTTACGCACTTCAGCACAGGGGACAGGAAAGTGCGGGAATTGCCGTAAACGACAAAGGTGTAATAATCCACCATAAGGACACGGGCTTGGTGCCGGAAGTTTTTAACGACGTTGTTTTGCGGCATTTAAAAGGGAGCATGGCAATAGGGCATGTTCGCTATTCCATGGCGTCACGAAAGGCGAGGGAGGATGCGCAGCCCATGGTTGCACGTTACCAAAAAGGAACACTTGCCATAGCTTATAACGGAAGTATTGCCGACCCTAATGCCGAGCGGGAAAAAATTGAAGTTGCCGGTGCTATTTTTCAAACAAGCAGTGATACCGAAATTATAAACTACCTTGTTGCCCGTGAGAGGATGAAAACCAATTCCATTGAGGAGGCAATAGGCAATGTTCTTCCCCGTCTTGTTGGCGGGTATTCGCTGCTTTTTATGAGTGCGAGAAAGCTTATTGCCGCAAGGGATGTTATGGGGTACCGCCCGCTGTCAATCGGAAAAAAGGGTTCAAGCTATGTCTTTGCGTCTGAAACCTGTGCCTTTGATGCGATAGGCGCTGAATTTATAAGGGATGTGGAACCGGGTGAAATTGTGGTTGTAACGAAGGACGGTCTTAAATCAATCACAAAAAATTGTAAGGGAAAAAGTGCGTTTTGCATATTTGAATATATTTATTTTGCCCGTCCTGACAGTGTTTTGGAGGGTGAGAGTGTGTATGAGGCACGCATAAATGCGGGGCGTGCATTGGCTGAGGCTTCGCCCGCCGAAGCTGATTTGGTGGCAGGCGTGCCCGACTCGGGGCTTTGTGCGGCTATCGGGTACTCACGCCAATCAAACATCCCTTACGGCGAGGGGATTATAAAAAACAGATACATCGGGCGGACATTTATTCAGCCCGCTCAAGGAATGCGTGAAAAAAATGTTGATATAAAGTTAAATGCCTTGGCGGCAAGCGTGCGGGGAAAACGAGTAGTACTGGTGGACGACTCGATTGTGCGGGGTACAACCTGCAAAAACCTTGTCACAATGCTAAAGCATGCAGGGGCGAAGGAAGTGCATATGAGAATTTCGTCTCCGCCGTTTTTATGGCCCTGCTATTTTGGGACGGATATTCCTTCAAGGGAGGAGCTTGCGGCGTACAAATACTCCGTGGAGGAAATGAGGGAGATGTATGGGGCAGATTCTCTGGCATTTTTAAAGGTGGAGGATTTAGATAAAATTTTGCCCGACAGAAAACGGGGATACTGCTCTGCTTGCTTTACGGGGAAATATGATGTTGAAGTTCCGTCAGAGCGCAAACAAAGAAAATATGACTATAAAATTGACGAAGAATAATATACAAAATAATCTCTTATCATTCCTTGCCCTGCGATAAGAGCGTTTTCATTACTATTATGCCGATGCGGGGCGGCGGAATGGAGATGTAACGTGATTATATCACGTTAGCCTCCGGCGGAACTTATGCGCCGTCGAAATTTTCGTCTGCAGACG